>JBQCJL010000346.1:0-7299 GCA_051952795.1 Marmoricola sp. | reverse complement strand
AGCCTCGCCAGCGCTTCCACCTCGACCTGACGGTCCCACCCGAAGTCGCCTCCGAGCGCATCGCCGCCGCGGTCGCGGCAGGGGGCACCGTCGTGGATGACGAGGTCGCCCCACGCTTCGTGGTGCTCGCCGATCCCCAGGGCAACAAGGTCTGCGTCTGCACCCACGTCGGCCGCAGCGCCTGAGCATCGCACCGGCTGCGACAATGGGACGGTGACCACCGATCCCGCTCGCACCGACGTCCTCGTGGTGGGCGCGGGTCCTGCCGGCTCGTCCGCCGCCGCCTGGGCCGCCCGCGCCGGCCTGGACGTCATGCTCCTCGACGCCGCCGTCTTCCCGCGCGACAAGACCTGCGGGGACGGCCTGACGCCTCGCGCGATCGCCGAGCTCGACCGGTTGGGACTCGACGACTGGGTCCGCAGTCACACCGTCAATCGCGGGCTCCGGGCACACGGCTTCGGGCAGGTGCTCGAGCTCCCCTGGCCAGGCGGAACGCTGCCGGCCTACGGATCGGCCGTCGCACGCACCGAGCTCGACGACCACCTGCGCACGACCGCGATCAAGGCCGGCGCTACGGCCATCGACGGCGCCCGCGCGGTCGACGTGGTTCGCGACGGCGATCGGATCGCGGCCGTCGTCGTCGAGATCGGGGGAGAGCGTCGCGAGATCGCCTGCCGCCGCCTGATCGTCGCGGACGGAGTGCGTTCGCCGTTGGGCAAGAAGCTGGGGCGCGAGTGGCATCGCGACACCGTCTACGGAGTCGCGGGACGGTCCTACGTCGACTCCGCGCTGCACGACGACCCCTGGATCAGCTCCCATCTCGAGCTCCGCGACGAGAACGGTGCCGTGCTGTCCGGGTACGGCTGGATCTTCCCGCTGGGCAACGGACAGGTGAACCTCGGCGTGGGGACGCTCGCCAGCGCCAAGCGGCCGGCCGATCTCGCGCTTCGGCCGCTTATGCAGCACTACGCCAACCTGCGCCGCGACGACTTCGGTCTCAGCGGCGAGCTGCAGCGGCCGACCTCGGCACTGCTGCCGATGGGTGGCGCCGTCTCGGGCGTGGCGGGACGCAACTGGGCCCTCATCGGGGACGCGGCGGCCTGTGTGAATCCGTTGAACGGCGAGGGCATCGACTACGGCTTGGAGACCGGTCGCCTGGTCGCCGACCTGCTGCAGGCCACCGACGACCTCACCGTCTGGGCCGACGAGCTGCGCGGCCACTACGGCGAGGCCTTCTCCATCGCGCGGCGGGTGGCACTCGTCGCCACCAACCCCAAGGTCGTTGCCGGGCTCGGGCCACTCGGCATGCGCAGCGATTGGCTGATGACCTTGGCGCTGCGCTGGATGGGCAACCTCGTCACCGACGAGGACCGCGACCGCGCGGCGCGCGTGTGGCGGTGGGCGGGCCGTCGATCGGTCGCGCGCGACGAGCGGCCTCCCTTCAGCTGATGGCCCGGCAACGCGTCGCCGCCTACGCCGTCATCACGCGAGGCGAGGAGATCCTGCTCTGTCGGCTGGCTCCCAAGGTCGCCAGCCGCGAGACCTGGCACCTGCCGGGCGGCGGGGTCGACTTCGGCGAGCACCCCGCCGACGCCGTGGTGCGGGAGGTCCGTGAGGAGACCGGGCTCGAGGTGATCGTGGGCGAGGTCGCCCATGTCGCCTCGGTCATCACGGGCGATCGGGACGCTCCGCGGCACGCGATCCGGCTCTATTACGACGGGGTGCTGGCGGATCCGATGATCGCCATCCCCGCTGTCCAGGAGATCGACGGCTCGACGGTCGACGCCCGGTGGTTCCCGCTCGATCAGGTGCGGGCAGGAGCCATCCGGCTGTCCGGTGCGACGCAGTTCGCGCTGGACCACCTGACACCTGCCCAGGTCCAGCGGACCGCGGCCTATGCCGTCGCCGTGCGCGATGGCAGGGACATCCTGCTGACCCGCCTCTCGGCTCGCGCGCACCGACCGGGAACGTGGACGCTGCCGGGCGGGGGAGTCGACCATGGCGAGGCGCCGCAGGACACCGTCGCCCGGGAGGTCGCCGAGGAGGCCGGCCTGGTCGCCGAGGTCGGAGAGCTTCTGGGAGCGCACTCGGTGCACCTGACCGGGACCGCGCCCAGCGGACGCACCGAGGACTTCCACGGCATCCAACTGCTGTTCCGCGTGGACGTCGGCAGTGACGCCGAGCCGCGCGTGGTCGAGGAGGGCGGCACCACCGATGACGCCCGCTGGGTCTCGATGGCCGAGGTGGCGTCCGGTGCGCTGCCCGTCCTCAGCATCGTGCATGCCGCACTCGACCACGTGCAGCCCTGACCAGGACCGGGCCCTAGTCTCGATCCATGACGGAGACTGTCTTCACCTACGGTGCGCCCGCCCTCAAGTTCGGCAACGGTGCCTCGGACGAGATCGGCTACGACCTCAGCCAGTACGGCGTGCGACGGGTTCTCCTCATCACCGATCCCGGTGTGGCCGCGACCGGACACCCCTCGCGGGTGGCTGACCAGATCTCCTCCTATGGCATCGCCGTCGTGGTCTTCGACGCGGTGCACGTCGAGCCGACGGATGCGAGTCTCGAGACGGCGATCGCCTTCGCCAACGACACCGGACCGTGGGATGCCTTCGTCGCCGTCGGCGGGGGGTCCGCGATCGACACCGCCAAGGCGGTGAACCTGCTCCATACGAATCCGGGCGATCTGATGGACTACATCAACGCGCCGGTGGGCAAGGCACGCGCGCCGCAGAACCCGCTGAAGCCCTTCGTCGCCGTCCCCACCACGACCGGGACCGGTTCGGAGTCGACCACGATCTGCGTCCTCGATGTGCTGGCCCAGAAGGTGAAGACCGGTATCAGCCATCCGCGGCTGCGTCCGACGCTGGCTGTCGTGGACCCGGCCCTGACGATCACGCAGCCGGCGGGTGTCACGGCCGCCTGCGGGATGGACATCCTCTGCCACGCCCTCGAGAGCTACACCGCTCGGGACTACACGTCCTATCCGCGCAAGACGCCCGAGCAGCGCGTGCCGTACTGCGGCGCGAACCCGATCGGCGACATGTGGTCGGAGAAGGCGATGACCCTGCTCGCCACCTCGTTCCGCCAGGCAGTGCATCACGGTGACGACGTCGAGGCCCGCGAGCAGATGGCGCTCGCCGCGACCTTCGCCGGCATGGGGTTCGGCAATGCGGGCGTGCACATCCCGCACGCCAACGCCTATCCGATCGCCGGACGCGTCCGCGACTTCCATCCAGCGGGCTATCCCGACGATGAGCCGATGGTGCCGCATGGCATGGCGGTCTCCCTCACCGCGCCCGAGGCGTTCCGCTGGACCTTCGAGGCTGCGCCCGAGCGTCACCTGCGGGCAGCGGCCCTGCTCGATCCCGACCACAGCTACGACGGACCGGACGCCCTTCCGCGGGTGCTCGCCGATCTGATGCGCGACATCGCCATCCCCAATGGCATCGGGGCGGTCGGCTACGGAGAGGCCGACGTCGACGACCTCGTCGAGGGAACCATGAAGCAGCAACGTCTTCTCGCGACCGCGCCGCGTGAGGTCCGACCCGAGGATGCGGCCCAGATCCTGACGCGCTCGCTCGAGCTCTGGTAGCCGGATGAAACACTGAGCCCCATGAGCACCGATCTCACCGCAGCTCTTCGCCGCGCTGGAATCGGAGACGTGGACGACTCCACGCTCGCGAGGTCGCTGTACGCCAGCGACGCCTCGCTCTACCGGATCCCCCCGCGAGCCGTCGTGCGCCCCCGCTCGAGCGAGGAGATCCAGGCGGCGTTGGCCGTCGCTCGCGAGCTCCAGGTGCCACTGACCATGCGCGGTGCCGGAACCTCGATCGCCGGCAACGCGATCGGGCCCGGGATCGTGCTCGACACCAGCAAGTACCTCACCAAGGTGCTGTCCATCGACCCCGAGAGCCGCACCGCCGTAGTCGAGCCGGGCGTGGTGCATGCACGCCTCCAGCAGCTGGCGATCCCGCTCGGACTGCGCTTCGGGCCCGACCCCTCCACCCACACCCGCTGCACCATCGGCGGAATGATCGGCAACAACGCCTGCGGCTCGCGGGCGCTGGGCTACGGCCGCACGGTCGACAACGTCGAGTCGATGAGGATCCTGCTGGCGGACGGCACCGTGGTGACCTCCTCGGATCGGCTCGATGCTCTGGTGGACGCGAACCTCGCCACCATCCGCACCCAGTTCGGCCACTTCGGTCGGCAGGTCAGCGGGTACGCGTTCGAGCAGCTGCTCCCCGAGAACGATCGTCGGTTCGACCGCTTCGTCGTGGGAAGCGAGGGCACGCTCGGCATCGTCCTCGATGCCACCATGCGGCTGGTCGAGGACGCGCCGCATCGCGTGATGGCAGTGCTCGGCTACCCGTCCATGGCCGATGCCGGCGACGGCGTGATGGCGGTGCTCCCGTTCGGTCCGATCGCCTGTGAGGGTCTGGACGACCGCATCGCCGCCCTGGTCCCCGGCCATCCCGAGCTACCTGCGGGCAGCGGCTGGCTCTTCGTGGAGCTCGTCGGGCGGACCCAGGCGGAAGCTGTGGCGCTGGCCGAACAGGTCGTCGCGGCCGCAGGGGTCCCTGCTCGCATCGTCACGGATCAGCGCGAGCAGAACGCCCTCTGGAGGATCCGCGAGGACGGTGCTGGTCTGGCCGCGCGCACCCTCGCCCGGCAGGCCCAACCGGGGTGGGAGGACGCGGCGGTCCCACCCGCGCGATTGGGCGACTACCTGCGCAGCTTCGACAAGCTCCTGGCGCAGTACCGCCTCGGCGGAGTGCCCTACGGCCACTTCGGCGATGGCTGTGTCCACGTCCGCATCGACTTCGAGCTCGAGTCTGCGTCCGGACGCGGCCAGTTCCGGGAGTTCCTGGAGGACGCGGCCGACCTGGTCGCCTCCTACGGCGGCTCGATGTCGGGCGAGCACGGCGACGGTCGTGCCCGCTCGGAGCTCCTGAACCGGATGTACTCGACCGAGGCGCTGCACCTGATGGCTCAGGCCAAGCGCATCCTCGACCCCGACAACATCCTGAATCCGGGCGTCCTGGTCGATCCCGCGCCCCTCGACGCCGACGTCCGACTGGCGCGACCCAAGAGGCACGAGCCCGCACTGTTGCGCTTCACCCATGACGCCGGATCGTTCGAGAGTGCCGTGCACCGCTGCACCGGCGTGGGCAAGTGCCTAGCGGACAACACCGCGGGCGGCGGCGTGATGTGCCCCTCGTACACGGCCACCCGCAACGAGAAGGACTCCACGCGCGGGCGCGCACGCGTCCTCCAGGAGGTCGCCACGGGTGCCATCGCCGTCACCGACCCGGCCGTGGCGGAGGTTCTCGACCTCTGCCTGTCGTGCAAGGGCTGCGCGAGCGACTGTCCGACCGGGGTGGACATGGCCACCTACAAGTCCGAGGTGCTGTACCGCAAGTACCGACGCCGTCTGCGACCGCGCAGCCACTATGCGCTCGGCAAGCTGCCGCTGTGGGCACGCCTGACCCCGCCCCGTCTCGCCAACACGGCGCTGCGCAGCAAGACCGTGGCGCGGCTGGCCAAGGCCGCCGCCGGGGTGGACCAGCGCCGCAGCCTGCCCACCTTCAGCGAGGCGCCCCTGGTGAAGGGTGGTGAGCAGCCCGACGTCTGGATCTGGGCGGACTCCTTCACCGACGCGTTCAACACGGACGCGGGTCGGGCGGCCGTGACGCTGCTGGAGAGGCTCGGTCTGCGCGCGACCTTCATCGATGCGAAGGCCTGCTGCGGACTGACCTGGATCACCACCGGACAGCTCACGGCAGCACGGCGCATCGTGGCCGGCTCGGTGGCCGCCCTCCATCCCTACGTCGCCAGCGGGGTGCCCGTCATCGGGCTGGAGCCCAGCTGCTTGACCGCGATCCGTGAGGACGCGGTGCAGCTGATCGAGGATCCGCGGGCCGTCGAGGTGGCCGCCGGCGTGAAGACCCTGGCGGAGTTCCTGTCCTCGATCGATGCGCCGGTGCCGGATCTGAGCGGAACGACGGTCATCGCCCAGCCGCACTGCCATCACACCTCCGTGCTCGGCTGGCAGGCCGACGCGGCGCTCCTTGGCAGGACCGGCGCCGCGATCGAGCGGATGGGCGGGTGCTGTGGCCTCGCCGGCAACTTCGGGGTCGAGAAGGGCCACTACGAGACCAGCGTCGCCGTCGCCGAGCACCAGCTCCTGCCCGCCGTGCGCGCCAACCCCGACGCCGTCGTTCTCGCGGACGGCTTCTCGTGCAAGACCCAGCTCGACGACCTGGCGGGGGTTCGGGCGCTGCATCTGGCCGAGCTACTGCTGCACGGGTTCGATGCCTGAGCGACCGCGCCTGCCGAGCCTCCTCCTCGACCAGCTCGAGGACGGGACCGAGAACGATCTGGCCATCGGTCGCCAGCACGACTGCGTCTCGTTCGCCGGCATCGACATGGCGGGGGAGCGCTTGCTGGACCGAGAGCTCATCGAGTGCCTCATCGCCGAGGGGAGGTTCGACGACGCTGATCTGCGCGGGAGCCGCGTGCGGGAGACCCGGTTCGAGCGCTGCGAGGCGACCGCGATCGGGCTGACGCGCGCCGAGCTGCGCGAGGTCGAGTTCGCCGGGTGCCGCTTCGGTGACATGCAGATGTACGACACGGTCGCGCGCATGCTGCACATGGACGGCTGCCGGCTCGGCTACCTGAACCTCCGCGGTGCGGAGCTGGTCGACGTCACCTTCACGAACTGCACGATCTCCGACCTGGACCTGAATGGTGCGCAGATCGATCGACTGGCGCTCCCGGGCTGTCGGGTCGGGACCTTGACCGTGAGCGGGGCGACGACGCGGGATCTGGACCTTCGGCACGCGGAATTCGAGGAGATCATCGGCATCGAGGCCCTGCGTGGGGCCACGATCTCCCCGCAGCAGCTGCACGCCCTGGGCCCGCTGCTCGCCGAGCATCTGGGCATCGCCGTCGGCTAGTCCGATGCGCCGCTCCCTGCGGGGCTCGGCCTGCGGCCTCACTCCTCATCACGGCTAGTCCGATGCGATTTGGAGCGTGGGGAGCAGGCGAGTAACCTTCTTCGGGTGTGTCCGGCATCTGCCGGGCGCTCAGCCTGCCCAGATTCATGCAGGCATGCGGGCACCATCGCCGTTTCCCGGCGCAGTTCCCGACAACAGACCGCCTCGGCACCGTGCCGTCGCGTGAGAGTTCACAAAGAAAGGGAACCAACCAGGTGCCCACCATCAACCAGTTGGTCCGCAAGGGCCGCCAGGACAAGGTGTCGAAGAACAAGACGCCTGCCCTGAAGGGTTC
>JBQCJL010000345.1:0-2369 GCA_051952795.1 Marmoricola sp. | reverse complement strand
AGCTAGGAGCTCTGCTCCTCGACCGTGACCACGAGGTTGCGCAGGATGCGGGTCAGGTCCTGCACCGCGCGATCCGACAGGCCGCTGACGAGCTGCGACTCCACGGTGTTGAACACCGGGTAGAGCTTCTCCATCAGGGCGACGCCCTCGTCGGTGAGGCTGAGCAGCACCAGGCGCCGGTCGTTCTCGTCGCCCTTGCGCCGGATCAGGCCGCGACCCTCGAGCGTCTTGACCACACCGGTCAGCGTGGCCTTGGAGATGTCCGCCGACTCGGCGACGTGCCGGGTCTCCATCTCCTCCCAGATCCAGACCACCCACATCACCACGAATCCGGTCCAGGTGAGGTCGTGCTCGCGGAGGACCTTGTTGGTCAGCTCGGTGCGCACGGCGTTCGCTGCGCGGAAGAGGGTGGAGAGGGCATGCGCGGCCTTGAAGTCGAGGGGGAGTCCCGCGACATGGTCACTCATCGCCTTCTCAGTCTCGGCGAGGGTGTGGCGATCCGGCATGCAGCAAACCTTAGACCCCGGCCCGTCGCCAGGCGCGGAATGCGCTCCGGTGCGCCCTGGATAGTTCGGACCCAAACAATTTTGAGAAATTTCCCGTCCGGTGATGGTGTCGCGCGTCACGTTCGGGTTATCGTTCGGGTCCGAACAGTTTTCAGTTAGGAGCGTCAGGTGTCCTCTCCGACGGTCAACACCACCCTCCGGAAGAACGCGCTCGGCGTCAGCGCGATCGTCTTCCTCGTCCTCGCGGCGGTCGCGCCCTTGACCGGCATGGTCGTGGTCGCGTCCCTTGCGATCGCCCTCGGCAACGGCGGCGGCACGCCCTTCGCGTTCTTCGCGGTCGCCATCGTCCTGCTCCTCTTCGCGATCGGCTACGGCAAGATGTCGAGCGAGCTGGTGAACGCCGGCGGGTTCTACGCGTTCGTCGTGAAGGGTCTCGGCCGTCCTGCGGGCCTGGCGGCAGGGTTCATCGCGACCCTGGGCTACAACTTCTTCGTCGTGGGCACGATCGGCACCAGTGGCTTCTTCATGTGGGTCGTCATCCAGGCCCAGACCCACTGGCACATGCAGAGCTTCTTCTCCTGGCTGTTCTGGGGACTGGCCTCGATGCTGGTGGCCTGGCTGATGGCGCTGCGCGGCGTCGACTTCAGCTCCAAGATCCTGGGCGTCTCCCTGGTCCTGGAGACCAGCATCCTGGTCATCTTCGACGTCGCCGTCCTGTTCAAGCACGGCTACTCGTTCTCCGCCTTCTCCTGGCACGCCATCAACTCGGGCTCGCTGTCCATCGGCCTGCTGCTTGCCGCGACCGGCTTCCTCGGGTTCGAGGCGACCTCGCTGTTCAGCGAGGAGGCGAAGAATCCGCTCACGACCGTTCCGCGTGCGACCTATACGGCGATCACGCTCATCGGAATCATCCTGGGCGTTACCACGTGGGCCGTCGTCAGCGCGATCGGCGTCAACAGCGCCCAGAAGGTCGCCGAGCAGCATGCCGCCAGCGGGGATCTCGTGTTTAGCCTCGGCGACCAGTACTTGGGAAGCTTCATGTCGGACGTCATGCAGTGGCTGCTCCTGGTCAGCCTGTTCGCCGCCATGCTGGCCTTCCACAACTCCTCGAGCCGCTACCTGTTCTCGCTCGGCCGTGCCCGGATCCTGCCGAAGGCCCTCGCCACGACCGGCCGGCGCGGCTCGCCCTATGTCGCCAGCACCGTGCAGGCCGCCTTCGCGGTGATCGTGGCGGTCATCTTCAAGCTCTCGGGCGCCGACCCCATCGCCACGGTGGTGCCGAGCATGCTCGGCTTCGGAACACTCGCGATCCTGGTGCTGCAGGCGTTGGCGGCCCTCGCGATCGTCGTGCACTTCCGCCGCAAGGCGGATCCGAGGGTCGGTACGACCCTCGTCGCCCCCGGCCTCGGATTCCTCGGCCTCTGCTACGCCGTGGTGATGGCGTTCAAGCACTTCGACATCGTGGCCGGATCGAGCGCCAAGGCGGTCACCATGCTGCCGTGGCTGCTGGTCGTCGCGCTGGTCGGGGGAGTCGGGTATGCGCTCTATCTCCGCGCGCAGAAGCCGGCCGTCTACGAATCCCTGTCCTCGGACCTGGAGCGTTTTGACGACGAAGCGGGCACAGTAGGAGTGGAGGTGCCAGCCTGATGAGCCACTTTGACGAGAACGCGGTACGGGATGCCGCCGCCCAACTCCAGGCCGAGGGTGTGGACATCCTCCGCCTGGGCTACAGCGACCTGCTCGGCACCGAGCGGGGACGCGACGTGTTGGTCAACCGCCTCGACCGGACGATCGGCGACGGCGTGGCCTTCTGCCGGTCGGTCTATGCGACCTCGCCGATGGGCGACGTGATCGACATCGAGG
>JBQCJL010000344.1:0-3341 GCA_051952795.1 Marmoricola sp. | reverse complement strand
ACTTCGAGTCCGACTCCCGGGGATAGATGAGTGAGTCGGCCACCGTCATCGACGTGTAGCCCGCGGCCTCGGCCGCTTGGGCGAGGGGTGCGTAGTAGCGCGCGTTGGTCATCGCTTCCGCGTAGGTGAACCGCATGGGCCGATGCTAATCCAAAAAGTAGAACATGTTCGAGTGCCGGACGCGATCCGTCATTCCGGCCGGGGCCACGGCCGTCCCTCAAGCGCCTCGATCGAGGTGTTGAAGCGATGGAGGAGCGCGGCCAGAGCCTCGACGTCACGAGGGTCCCAGTCGTCGAGCACGCGGCCGACCTGTTCGCGGGCGACGTCGCGGTCGCGAGCGAGGAGTCGGAGCCCCTTGCGGGTAGGCCGCAGTAGTTGGGCGACCCCTCCGCTGGGGTCGGAGATCCGCTCGACCAGCTCCTCGCGACGCAGGGCGTTGACCTGGCGGTTGACGGTCGACTGGTCGAGCCGGAACGCCTCGGCGAGTTGCTTGAGGCTCAGGGGACCATGCTCCAGGCGGCCGAGGAGCGCATAGCCGGAGCGATCGAGCACGCGATCGGGCGCATGCTGCGAGGAGTGCAGCTGATGACGCGCGAGGAGGGACAGCTCCCGTTCGACCTCGGACACGCTCTTGGACATGCGCGATCAGCTCCCGCTCCGGTGTCGGCAATCCCACATCCCACGCAGATGTGCATAGTGCACATTATATGTATCCTGCATAGGTGCCTACTCCTTCCGCCGAGCGCTCCGCCAAGCCCGAGCTCATCGTCGCCATCGGTTGCCTATGCGGCATCGTGGTGGCGTTGTCGCAGACGGTGATCATCCCGCTGATCCCCTCTCTGCCGCGGCTGCTGCATACCTCGGCGGACAACGCCTCCTGGGCCGTCACGGCGACGCTGCTCACCGCCGCGGTCGCGACGCCTGTCGCCGGCCGGCTGGGCGACATGTTCGGCAAGAGGCTGATGCTCCTGGTGAGCATGGGCTTCCTCCTGGTCGGCGCTGTCGTCTCGGCCCTGGCCACCGGACTCATCGTGATGGTCACTGGCCGCGCCCTGCAGGGTCTCGCGATGGGCGCCATCGCCCTGGGCATCAGCGTGCTGCGCGACGAGCTGCCCGCGGACCGGGTCGGACCTGGGGTGGCGCGGATGAGCGCCACGATGGGGATCGGCGGTGCGGTCGGTCTGCCGTTGGCCGCGTTCGTCGCCGACAAGGCCTCGTGGCAGGTGCTGTTCTGGCTGATCGGCGGTCTAGCGGCGCTGTGCTCGGTGGCCGTGCTGGCGCTGGTTCCCGAGTCGCCCGTCAAGACGCCGGGCCGCTTCGACTACCTCGGCGCCCTCGGTTTGGGCGCTGCCCTCGTCATGCTGCTGCTGGCCATCACCAAGGGCGGCGACTGGGGGTGGGGCGACGGCCTGACATGGGGCCTGATCGCCGCCTCGCTGGTGCTCTTCGTCCTGTGGGGGGCCTGGGAGCTGCGTCGCTCGGCTCCGCTGGTCGATCTCCGCGTGTCCGCGGCACCGCAGGTGCTGTTCACCAACGCCGCATCGGTTGCCGTCGGCTTCGCGATGTACGGCATGTCGCTGATCCCGGTGCAGATCCTGATGGCCCCGCACCTGGTCGGCTACGGCCTCGGACTGTCGATGACCCAGGCCGGGCTCGCGCTCGCGCCGAGCGGACTGATGATGTACCTGACCTCCTCGGTGGGCGCCCGCATCAGTGCGGCGCGGGGTCCGCGGGTGAGCCTCGGAGCGGGCATCGCGGTGATGGCCGTCGGCTACGTCTCGCTGCTCCTCATGCGCTCGCACGTCTGGCAGCTCACGCTGGCCACCGCCGTCATCGGTGCCGGCATCGGCATCGCCTACGCCGCGATGCCCGCCCTCATCATGGGTGCGGTCCCGCTGACGGAGACCGCCGCGGCGAATGGCTTGAATGCCCTGATGCGGTCGGTGGGGACCTCCCTGTCCTCGGCGGTGGTCGCGGTCGTGCTCGCGCAGAGCGTGGTCAAGCTAGGCCCGGTCGCCCTGCCGACCGACGCCGCCTTCGTGCTCGCGCTGGTGATCTCGCTGGCGGCCTGCGGCCTGGCGCTCGCCCTGACCGCCCTGATCCCCTCGCATCGATCGAGCGATCCCGGCGTTTCAGCCCTCCACGAGCAGGAGCTTGTGCCACTAACCTGACGTCATGGACGAGGAGGAGCCGGAGAACCACGCCCTCGTCGTCGTCCTGCGCATCGTGCTGGTCTCCCTGGTGGTCATCGGCGGCATCCTGTTGGCGGGCAACGTCCTGATCTCCAAGCTGGGCCTGCACGCCGACAACGACTCCAGCAGCTACGTCGGCGGGGCCGTGCCGGTCAGCCCGATTCCCGAGGACACGTCGACGCCGACGCCCACGCCCACGGCGGATGCGACCTACGACTCCTCGCTGCCCACGCTCAGCGCACCGCCAGCCCCGACGGACACCCCGCCGGCCGAGGCGGTACCGCCCGGCCTGGTTCTGACGATCAGCCCCACGTATGTGCGCAGTGGCCAGTCGTTCACCGTGAGCGGCACCTATGCCGGGCGGGACGGCGTGCAGCTGCAGCTGCAGCGGATGGAGAACGGCATCTGGGCCGACTATCCCAATGACATCACCGTCAGCATGGGCACCTACTCGACGACGGCCTCCTCCACGATGGCCGGCACGAACAGCTTCCGGGTCTACGACCAGACCGCGAACCGGGCCTCGAACGTGGTCACCGTCTCCGTGCACTAACCCCGACCCCGACCCCGCCGGCCTTGCCCCTGCCCCTGCCCCGCCGAGCTTGCACTTATTTCGCGCGAGCTTGCACCTTTTGACGCCGAGCTTGCACCTATTTCGCGCGACCTTGCACTTGTTGCTGTCGAACCGGCACCAAATGCGCTCGAGTGCCGACGCGTGACCGACGAGAACTGACAGGTCGGCGTCACTACGCGCAAGGTCGACGTCAATATCTGCAAGGTCGGCGTCATTACGTGCAAGGTCGGCGTTCCCGGGGGGCGGGAACAATCGGGTGCTGCCCCGCGTTGACCCGATAGCCGAAGTTGAGTTGAAGCGGCTCAAGTTCCCTGATAAGAATGAAGCAGGTCCGCAAGGGCCACCACGGACTCTCCGGCCGAGCGGCCGGACGTAATGGAGGAATCAACATGGCACGTGCTGTCGGTATCGACCTGGGTACGACCAACTCGGTCGTCTCCGTTCTCGAAGGTGGCGAGCCCACCGTCATCGCGAACGCCGAGGGCGCACGGACGACCCCGTCGGTCGTCGCGTTCGCCAAGTCCGGCGAGGTTCTCGTCGGCGAGGTCGCCAAGCGACAGGCGGTCACCACCGTC
>JBQCJL010000343.1:0-6193 GCA_051952795.1 Marmoricola sp. | reverse complement strand
CGAACACCACGTTGACCCGCTTCGCACGCTTCTAGGTCGGCGCCTGAAGCCGTGAATCGGCGAGTCATCGTCACGCCCCGAGCCCTAGTAGGGTTCGGGGCGTGACTGCTTATCGGCGCGTTCTGCTCAAGTTGTCCGGAGAGGTCTTCGGCGGTGGCAATGTCGGCGTCGATCCCGATGTGGTCCAGGCGGTCGCCGCCGAGATCGCCGAGGTCCAGCGGGCCGGTGTCCAGGTGGCGGTCGTCACCGGAGGTGGCAACTTCTTCCGTGGCGCCGAACTCCAGCAGCGCGGTATGGACCGTGCCCGCGCCGACTACATGGGCATGCTCGGCATCGTCATGAATTGCCTCGCGCTCCAGGACTTCCTGGAGAAGCTCGGCGTCGACACCCGGGTGCAGTCCGCGATCACCATGGGTCAGGTCGCCGAGCCCTACGTCCCTCGTCGCGCCATCCGCCACATGGAGAAGGGGCGCGTCGTGATCTTCGGAGCCGGCATGGGCATGCCCTACTTCTCCACCGACACCGTGGCGGTCCAGCGTGCGCTGGAGAGCAAGTGCGAGGTCGTCCTCGTCGCCAAGAGTGGCGTGGACGGCGTCTACACCGACGACCCCCGCACCAACCCGGACGCGATCAAGCTCGACCAGGTCACCTATGCCGACGCCATCGCCCAGGGTCTCGGCATCATGGATCAGACGGCCTTCGCGCTGTGTGGCGAGAACAAGCTGCCGATGGTCGTCTTCGGCATGGAACCGGAAGGAAACATCCTTCGCGTGGTCCAAGGTGAGAAGATCGGCACGCTGGTCAGCGCCGGCGACTGATGCCGGTCAGCGCGCACCATCCCAGGAAGCACTGCTAGAGGAGCAACGCTCGTGATCAACCAGACGCTCAGTGACGCCGAGGCGAAGATGGGCAAGGCCGTCGACGTCACCCGTGAGGAGTTCGCCACCATCCGTGCCGGTCGCGCGAACCCGGGGATGTTCGCCAAGATCACGGCCGACTACTACGGCACCCCCACTCCCATCCAGCAGCTCGCCTCGTTCACGTCCCAAGATGCCCGCACCATCATCGTGGCACCGTTCGACATGGGTGCCATGTCCGCCATCGAGAAGGCGATCCGTGACTCCGACCTGGGCGTGAACCCGACCAACGACGGCAAGACGCTACGTTGCGCCTTCCCGGAGCTGACCGAGGACCGCCGCAAGGAGTACATCAAGCTCGCGCGCGGCAAGGCCGAGGACGGCCGGGTCTCGGTCCGCAACATCCGGCGCAACGCCAAGCAGGCGCTCGACAAGCTCGAGAAGGACGGCGAGGTCGGCAAGGACGACGTCACCGGTGCTGAGAAGAAGCTCGATGCGGCGACCAAGAAGCACACCGATCAGATCGACGACATGCTGAAGGCCAAAGAAGCCGAACTGCTCGAGGTCTAGGCACAGTCCTCGATGACGACGATCCCGACCCAGCAGGCGCCCGCTCAGAACGGGCGCTTCGGTCGCGACCTCCGGGCGGCTGTCTTCTCGGGCGTCGCTCTCCTCGCCACCGTCGCTGCGTCGTTGCTCATCGCCAAGGCGGCCTTCCTCGTCGTCGTCCTGGTGGCCGCCGGAGTGGCGGTCTGGGAACTCCATCGCGGTCTGTCGTTCGTCAGCATCGACATTCCCGAGCAGCCGCTGATCGTGGGCGGCAGCGTGATGCTCATCTGCGCCTACTTCTGGGGCGCGCCCGCCCTGATCACCGCCACGGCGGTGACGGCCCTGGTGGTGATGCTGTGGTTGCTGCGGCGGGGCGTCGACGGCTTCGTCAAGAACGCGACGGCGGCGGTCTTCACACTCATCTACGTGCCCTTCCTCGGCTCCTTCGTGGCGCTGATGCTCGCCGAGGGCGAGAGCTGGCGGAACCTGCTCAGCTTCGATGACGGTGAGCGCGGCATCGTGACCTTCATCCTGCTGACGATCGCCTCGGACATCGGCGGCTATTGGGCCGGGGTCCTGTTCGGTCGGCACCCGATGGCTCCGGTGATCTCACCGAAGAAGACCTGGGAGGGCTTCGCCGGCTCCGCGATCACGTGCGTGGCTGCGGGGATCGCGCTGGTCGTCTGGCTGCTGCACGGTCACTGGGGGATCGGCGTCGCGCTCGGCGTGATCGCGGCCGTGATGGCCACGCTCGGCGACCTCGTCGAGTCGGTGATGAAGCGCGACCTCGGCATCAAGGACATGAGTCAGATCATTCCGGGACACGGCGGGCTGATGGACCGGCTGGACTCACTGCTCGCGACCATCGCTCCGATCTGGCTGCTCCTGCACTACGGGGTCTTCCACCTCAAATAGGCGCCTCAAGTAGGCTGCGACCCGTGTCGAGCAAGACGAACCGCAATGACAAGGCGACCCAGCGTCGCGCTGCCATCGAGCAGATCCGCAAGGAGCAGTAGGCCAAGGAGCGGCGCCGCGCCATCCTCGGTGCCGCCGCGGTCGGCGCGGTGCTCATCGTCCTGATCGTCCTCATCATCATCGGCACACGGCCCAAGCACGCCGGTCTCGCCAAGGCCGGGCCGCAGATCCTGCCGACGGCACCGACCGCGGCCACCGGTGCCGCCACCGTGGAGAAGCCGGTGCAGAAGATCGCCAACAGCACCGGGATCAAGGGCGTCATCGCCTACAACACCACCGGCTGGCCGGGCAACGGCACCACCCCCACGGGAGCCCTGCCGCACAACCACGTCACCGGTCCGATCACCTACTCCGTGCTTCCGCCGGCCGGCGGCGACCACAACCCGATCTGGATGAACGCCGGCGTCTACACGGCGCCCGTTCCCAGCGAGCGCGCCGTCCACGACCTCGAGCACGGCGCCATCTGGATCACCTACCGGCCCGGTCTGCCGACGAGCGAGGTCCAGGCGATCGAGAAGTTCGCCGGCGACCAGTCGCTGATCGACGAGTCCGGCAACAACGCGAACCGCTTCATGCTGGTGAGCCCGTGGGCCGACAAGTCGCTGCCGGCACCGATCGTCCTCAGTGCCTGGGGCTACCAGCTCTACGTCACGAGTCCCACCGACCCGCGGATGCAGCAGTTCGTGAACATGTTCCGCCACAGCCAGAAGTACTCGCCCGAGTACGGCTCGGCCGTCGACGGTGTGCCGATCAATGCGGGCAGCGGAGCCAACCAGCTCGGCGGCGGCCAGCCGGCGCTCTACGGCAGCAAGTACGCCAACCCGGCCCACTACTGATCGTGACGCACCTGCCGCTGGTCTTCGAGGCGCCCCGAGGGCGTGGCAAGCCCCCTCGTCACCTCGCCGATCTCGACGCCGCGGAGCGCAAGGCGCTGGTGGCTGACCTCGGCATGCCGGGCTTCCGCGCGCGCCAGCTCTCCACGCACTACTTCTCCCGGCTGGTCTCCGACCCGGAGGAGATGACCGACCTTCCGGCGGCGGAGCGCGACCGCTTGGTCGAGGGGTTGCTTCCGTCGCTCATCACGCCGGTGAAGACGCTCCAGGCCGACCGCGGTGCCACCCGTAAGACTCTCTGGCGGCTGTTCGACGGCGCGTTGGTCGAGTCGGTGCTCATGCGGTATCCCGACCGGGTGACGATGTGCGTCTCGTCCCAGGCCGGTTGCGGCATGGCCTGTCCGTTCTGCGCGACCGGCCAGGGTGGCCTGACGCGGAACATGTCGACCGCGGAGATCATCGAGCAGGTGGTGGCCGGCGCTCGGGCACTCGCCCGCGAGGAGATCCCGGGTGGCACCGGCCGCGTGTCCAATGTCGTGTTCATGGGCATGGGGGAGCCGCTCGCGAACTACAAGGCGGTCATCGGTGCCGTCCGCCGGATGACCGACCCGACCCCCGACGGGCTCGGGATGTCGGCGCGCGGCATCACCGTGAGCACCGTGGGCCTGGTGCCCCGGATCAATCACCTGGCCGAGGAGGGCATCCCGGTGACCTTGGCCCTGAGCCTGCATGCTCCCGATGACGAGCTCCGCGACGAGATCGTGCCGGTGAACACCCGGTGGAAGGTGCGCGAGGCGGTCGAGGCCGCCTGGAACTACGCGCGCATCACCAAGCGCCGGGTCTCGATCGAGTACGCGATGATACGCGGCATCAACGACCAGGCGTGGCGCGCCGACCTTCTGGCCGACGTGCTGCTGTCCTATGGCGACTGGGGTTGGGTCCACGTGAACCTGATTCCGCTGAACCCCACGCCGGGCTCCAAATGGACCGCCAGCGACCCTGCCGATGAGCGCGAGTTCGTCCGCCGACTGACCGCACGCGGCGTGCCGACGACGGTGCGCGACACCCGCGGTCGCGACATCGATGGCGCCTGCGGGCAACTCGCGGCGCACGAATAGCGGTAGTGGACACCCGCGCGTGGGCACGGGAGGATCGTCGCGTGAGCGAGTCTGAACCCGTCAACATCGGCCATCTGAGCCGGTTCGAGCGTCTGGACCAGCATGACCTGGTCAAGGTCGTGAACGCCGGAACCTATGTGCGGCTTCCCGCCAACTGGTCGCTGATCTGGGAGCGGACGCCCGCGGACAAGGCGTATCTGATCGTCAGTGGCGAGGTCTCGGTCCGGAGGGCGGGCGAGGAGATCGCGCGGCTCGGTGCAGGAGACGTCATCGGTGAGATGGCGATCGTCGCGCACAAGCTGCGCAACGCCTCGGTCGTGAGCCTCACGCCGCTGGAAGTCATCCACTTCACTGCCGATGCCCTCGACCGCATCCGCGCCGAGGTGCCCGCCTTCGACGAGGCCCTGCTGGCGACGGCGGCCGAGCGTCTTGGGGATTCAGGCGACTGAACCGTGACCGGTGAGGCCGAGGGCGTCGGGCTCGATCCTCAGGAGGTCATCGAGCTTCTCGAGGGTGCCCTGCTCGACGGCCCGCCGACCCTCACCAGCGACGAGGTCGCCGCGCGCACGGGCGTTCCGAAGGAGGTCGCCCGACAGCGATGGCGCGCCCTGGGGTTCACCCAGGTTCCCGACGGTGAGGTCGCCTTCACCGAGGCGGACGTGCACGCCATCGAGCTGGTGGAGCGTCTGCTCGATCTCGGTCTCGCGCAGGCGGAGAACGAATCAGCGCTGATCCGCACGGTAGGGCGTGGCTTCGCGCGCATGGCGGAGTTCCAGGCCGGAGTGATCGCCCGATCCCTCGGGCTCGCCGAGATGGAGTCGGCGCAGCTCGCCGAGACCCTCGAGGAGTTGCGACCGCTCCTCGAAGAGGTGATGTCCTACGTCTGGCGGCGACACGCGGTCAGCGCCGGCGCGCGGCTGGCCCTCGGCGCGACCGGAGACGGAAGCGAGCCCTCGATGGTGGCGGGCTTCGCCGACATCGTGGGGTTCAGCCGGCGGAGCCGGACGATGCGGGGTGACGAGCTCGGCCACCTGGTGGAGGACTTCGACGCGCGCACGGTCGAGATCGTGGGTGACCACCGCGGCCGGGTGATCAAGACGATCGGGGACGAGGTCTTCTTCGTCGCCGACGACCCGCTGGACGGCGCGCTGATCGCCCTCGAGCTGCTGGAGCTCACCGAGCGGCGCACGGACTTCCCCGAACTTCACATCGGGCTCGCTTACGGGCCGGTGCTGGCGCGCCTGGGCGACGTCTATGGGCCGGTGGTGAACCTCGCCTCACGGTT
Organism: Marmoricola sp.; assembly: GCA_051952795.1. Taxonomy (GTDB): domain Bacteria; phylum Actinomycetota; class Actinomycetes; order Propionibacteriales; family Nocardioidaceae; genus Marmoricola. The sequence goes on along the minus strand of JBQCJL010000343.1, from coordinate 576 downwards.
GACGTCGGTCGCGCGTCCGGGCCGCATCGTGGTGGACCGTCATCTGGCCGAGGTGCTCGCCGACCGCCCCGAACTCCGGTTGCGCCGCCTGCGCCGCAAGGCGGTGAAGGGATACCGCCACCTCGAGCCGTGGTCCTTGAAACGGGCGCGCGTGGTCGAGAATAGGTCGGGTGAGTGACGCAACGGACCTGAACCCGCGACGTGACGTCGTCGTCCTGGGATCGACGGGTTCGATCGGAACGCAGGCTCTCGAGATCGTGCGGGCCCATCCCGACCGGTTCCGGGTGGTCGGCCTGACGGCGGGTGGCGGCAACCGCGATCTCTTCGATGCCCAGGTGGCGGAGTTCCGCCCGGCGTTCTCCGGATTGGGGGAGCAGGCGTCGATCGATGCCGCGAGCCGGCCGTGCGACCTGGTGCTCAACGGCATCACCGGCGCGGTGGGACTGCGCCCGACGCTGGCGGCCCTCGAGGCGGGCAACACGCTGGGCCTCGCCAACAAGGAGTCGCTGATCATCGGGGGCTCGGTGGTCACCGAGCGGGCTGCGCCGGGCCAGATCATCCCGGTCGACAGCGAGC
>JBQCJL010000342.1:0-6551 GCA_051952795.1 Marmoricola sp. | reverse complement strand
CACGCTTCGGGCGCTCAGCGGGTCCTGTGCGACGCACCTGAACGACCAAGCCGCCGACCTCGACCTCGCCGGCTTCGACGTCATCGCGGTCTCGGTCGGCACCAACGACTGCGGCGTCAAGCCGACGACGTCGGCGGAATTCACCGGGGCGATCGGCGCCCTGGTCGAGCGAGCGGGCAGCACGCCCGTCCTCATGGTCAACAATCCGGGAGCGGATCGCCGTGCCGCCGACCTCGATGCCGCCCAGCTGAAGCTCTATGCGCGGGAGGCTGCCGCCCTCGTGCGGGCGGGTGGCGGCGCCGTCCTCGATGCCCGGCTGGTCATCGCGCCGCTCGGCCAGCTGGGCCGCTCCCCGGATGGCATGCACGTCGGCAAGCTGGGGCACGCGCTCTTCATCCCCGCTCTCCGGGTGGCGCTGTGGCGGTGTGCAAGAAACGCGTGACGATTTTCGGCGTTTTGCTGAGGTTTTCACATCGCGAGGCGCACTCTTGAACCATGTTCGAGATCGAGTCCGACGCCACGAAGGGTGACCTCCCCGGTCATCCGGCGCCCGAGCTCGACCTCGAAACCGCCCGGACCGTGCAGCGGATCTTGATCCAGCTGGCGCACGACCAGGAAGACGCAGCTGCTCGCGAGGCGGCCCAGACGCCCTACTGGAAACCGTGCCCAGACTCGGTACGAGGGAGTCGAGCCGCTGCACGGGCCTTGCGGGCGATCGCGGACTCCCTCGCCCTGCCGAGCCACTTCGACCAGCCCTCGTTCTCCCGCTGAGGGACCGGTCTCACCCGGCCACGTCGATCCAGTAGCGCCGGACTCCGTCGCGGATGTCTTCCATGACGCCGCCGTTCCTCTCGATCGTGCGGGCCGACGGCTCGTTGTCGTCGTCGCACGCGACGAGCACGCGGTCGATCCCCAACGCGCGGCATCGATGCAAGGCGAGGCCGAGTGCGCGGGAGGCATGCCCTTCGCCCCGGCGACTCGGTCGGATGGAATAGCCGATGTGCCCGCTGTGGTCGAGCAGCTCGGCATTGAGTCGGTGCCGGATCGCGAGGAAGCCCACGACCACGCCCTCCTCCACGATCCACCAATGGTCACTGGGGATCTGGGGCTCGACCGGATCGCGTCCCATGCGCCGGAGCAGCCCGAGGAAGACGTCGTAGGTCTCGCGGTCCGTCCTGGTCCGCAGCCCCTCGGGCAGATACCAATGCCCGTCACCATGGCGCTCGTCCAGCACGCCGCCGAACTCCTCGACGCAGGCGGCCCACGACTCGTAGTGATCCGCTGCGGGCAGTTCGAGCGAGGTCATTGCGCCGGCTCCTGGAGCTCGCTGATCAGGACCGGCCGAGCTGTCGCGGGGATCCGCGCCGCCAGCAGGGTGAGCAGCGGGGCGAGAACCAGCAGTCCGGTGGGAGGAATGCCGGTGCCGGAGTCCTCGGCGAGGAACGCGATCAGCCAGCACAGCATCACCGCCGAGATGCCGGCGCCCAGAAGGGGGAGCTGGACGAGCACCGCATCGAGGGGTCGCTTGATGAGCGAGGGCTGGAGGAAGTAAGCCACGATGCCCACGATGAGGATCAGGACGGATCCGTTCAGCCAGTTCGAGGTCAACATGTGCGAGTTGAGCCGGACGATGTCCCACAAGCCGCTGAAGTCACCGCGGCTCGCGCGAGCACCGAAGTTCCCGATGTGGGTCCGGTCGCGCACTGGGACCAAGGTGTTGACTACGGTGAAGACAAGGGCGAGCACCACGGTCACCGCACCGATAGCCGCCGCCCGCCGCCAGGTCATCCGGAGGCCGATGGCGCACAGTGCGAGATAGGCGAAGCTGGGCGTGATGGCCAGCATCGCGCCCGCCTTGTTTCCCCACCACGGGACGGAATCGATCACGAGCGTGGTCAGGCCGATGAGCACGATCGTCGCGGCGGCGAGGCGGCGATGGCCGTGTCTCACGAGGTAGTTCCCGAACATGGCCGCGGTGATCAAGGCGCTGGTGACCCAGAGCGCAGCGCCGACGTTTCCCATGCCGAAGTAACGGCCGCCGTAGACCGGCTGCAGTCCCATCACCGCGATCAGCTGCAGGCGCGAGCCGTGCAGCACGTCCTGGGCGATGACCACGAAGGTCGCGGTGGCCACGAACGTCATGGGTCCGGCCGCCAGACGTCGCCAGGGACCGAGCAGGGCGAGGGCGGCCATTCCCAGACAGATGAGAGCGATCCCGACGCACAGACCTGCCCGAGGGTGACTGAGTCGCCACCACGGGAACAGCCCGACCAGGAAGGTCGCGGCAGGCATCGAGGCACACATCGCGGCGATCCACGCGAACCATCGGCGCAGGCCCACGTGGGCGGTGCGATCGAGCTGCGCGCGCTGTCGGATCCAGACCCAGCGCAACACGCCGATAGCCAGGAGGGCGGCGCTGGAGCCCAGGAACAGTCCGAAGAATCCGGTGACGAAGGGCTGCTCGATGTTCAGAGCGCGAGTGAGGTCGCTGGCGACCTGGATGGCATGACTCGGCGACGTCGGCATCACCGTCGGCACGCGCCCGAGCGTCAGCGTCGGAGCCGCCGGTCCCAGCCGGGACAGGATCAGCGCCGAGATGTCGGCGACCTGGAGGAAGCCGGCCTGGCGGGTGGACGGGGAGGTGAGCATGCCCTGACGGACGCCGGGGCCGGCCACGATGACCACGTGCAACGACGTCGGTCCGTCGGCGTCGCCCATGCCGGCGAGCACGATCGTCGCGTTGGTGGGCAGCACGCTGAGCAGGCTCGCCACCGCGGCATCGTCGATGCTCGGCAGGCTGTAGAACTGAACCGGGCAGGTCGAGTTGCCCTCGGCGAACACCCGCGCGACGCCTTCACCGTCGGCCGCGCCGATGTAGGCGGCGTTGCCCGAGGCCTCGATGCACTGGCCGTGGGCCGTCATGGTGTCGTCGAGCATCCCGATGTGCGCCGGTGGATCTGAGGCCTCGGCGTAGGTCCGCCAACTGTCCCAGTTCGGCCATCTGGCCAACTGCCCCTCGTCCTGCGGGATGAACTGCGGCGCGTACTTGATCGGGCAGTAGTGGCCATCGGTGTTGGCTGCCTGGAACCCGGCGGACAGCGTGAGCCACGCGTCCGTCGTACAGCTGTGATCGCTCCAGGCCCGCGTCGTAAGCGCCCCGACGGCGCCGGACTGGGCCAGCGACCAGATCGCTGGCGTGCCATCCGGCGACACGTCGTCCCAGGTCAGTCGCGGCATCCCGATGACCACGATCGGTCCGGGCTGTTGGATGACCGTGCTCTTAGGCAGGGCGGTCAGGGCCGAGATGGCGAGCGTCAGCCCGAGGAAGGCGATGACGACAGCACTCACCACGAGCCACCATCGCCGGACCATAGTCGCTGATTATGGGGCCTTTTTCTTAAGGTTGAGGATGACCGTGGTTCCTACGGTGATCTCGCGGATCAGCAGGTTCCAGGCGACGACGCCGCCACCGAGGATCACCGCGAGCACGATGCCCGCCGCGAGGTATGCGTGGTGGCTGGAGCCGGCGTGGCCCGCGATCCACCCCAGGAGCGGCCCGGCACCGAAGCCGATGACCACGAAGGGCAGTACCAGCAGGGCGTCCAGCGCGGCGGCTTGGATGCGCTCGGTGTTGGTGAGGAGGGCCTCGCCGGTCCGACGGCGCGTACGCGGCGGCTTCTGGTACGGATTCGTGTACAGCGTGACGTTGGGCGGCAGCGGGGGACGATAGGCGGGCGGCGTCTGCGGCTGCGGAGCCGCGAGGTGCTCGGTCCACGCCTCGCCATCCCAGTAGCGAAGCCGCCCCTCGACCTCGGGATCGGGGTACCAGCCGGCGATCGGAGCAGTCGTCACGATCACACCGTACTGCTCTGCCGGTGAGCGGCCATCGTCGGCACAATGGCCTGCGTGGGATACGAATACGACGCCGCCATCTCCGTCGAGAGAGTCGATGCGGGACTGTTCCGGACCGACCTCGAGGCCGGTTGGAAGGTGGGCGGCGGTCTCAACGGGGGCTATCTGCTGGCCGTGATCGGCAATGCCATCAAGGCCGACCTCGCCGACGTCGGGCATCCCGATCCGTACACGATCAGCGGGTACTACCTCTCGCCCTCGGTGGCGGGGCCGGCCACCGTCACCGTGCGGCGGATCCGCCAGGGTCGGGGCACGACCACGGTGACGGCGACGCTCGCGCAGACCGGTGAGGACGGCACCTCGATCGATCGGATCACGGCGCTGGCCACCTACGGCGACCTGGAGCGGATCAACGGCGGCATCCGCACGACCGCGACGCCTCCCGCCCTCCCGCCGATCGAGCAGTGCGTACTCACCTCGCAGGCGCCGCCGGAGATCAAGGCCTTCGTGCCGATGCTGGATCGCTTCGACATGCACGTCGACCCCGAGAGCACCGGCCTGCTCACCGGCAAGCCGAGCGGCAACACCTATGTGCAGGCGTGGTTCGAGCTCGCCGACGGACGGCCCATCGACCCCATCGCCTTGCTGACCGTCGTGGACACGCTGCCGCCGGTCACCATCGAGATGGGACTGCCCGGCTGGGCCCCCACGCTCGAGCTGACCGCCCACGTGCGCGCCACCCCCGCGCCCGGCCCGCTGCGGATCCGCCACGAGAGCCGCAACTACGCCGGTGGCTTCTTCGAGGAGGACTGCGAGGTCTGGGACAGCGCGGGCCGCCTAGTGGCGCAGTCCCGACAGCTCGCTCTGGCCCCGCTGCCGCCGCAGGGGAAGGGGGTCGCGTGAGCGGCGCGCTGCCCCATCAGGTCGTCCTCTTCGAGGAGTCCGACGCCACGGCCGTAGCGCGCTCCCTGCTCGCCAACGGCTTCGTCGCCCGGATCGACCGCGTCCCCTTTGCCGGCGAGGACGACGACGCCGATCAGCCGTGGGCCGTATGGACCGACGCTCCCCACGTGATGCTCGAGCTGGCCGCCGACGAGTTCGACGGCTGGGTCGTCTACGAGGACAGCGTCGCTCGTGCGCCCCTCGACCTCCCGCAGTCTCCCAAGCGTCAGCACCGCCCGTAGGCTCGGAGCATGGAACGCAGCATTCTGTTGGTGCACGCTCATCCTGACGACGAGAGCATCGGCCAGGGCGCGACGATGGCCAAGTACGTCGCGGAGGGTGCCCGCGTCACGCTCGTGACCTGCACCGGCGGTGAGATGGGCGAGATCCTCGTCCCCGAGCTGGCGCACCTGGCCGCCGACCAGGAGGACCGGCTGGCCGAGCAGCGCAAGACCGAGCTGGCGAACGCGATGTCCGCGCTCGGCGTGACCGACTACCGATACCTCGGTGGCTTCGGGCGGTACCGCGACTCCGGCATGAAGTGGCACGACGACGGCTACGCCATCCCGGCGGACGACATCCACGACAACGCCTTCTGGCACGCCGACCTGGTCGCCGCGGCCAGTGACCTCGTGGCCGTCATCCGGGAGGTACGGCCCCAGGTGCTGGTCACCTACGACGAGTTCGGTGGGTACGGGCACCCCGATCACATCCAGGCACATCGAGTCGCGACCTACGGCGCCGCGCTGGCGGCCGTGCCGTCGTTCCGTCCTGACCTGGGGGAGGCGCATGACATCGCGAAGATCTACTGGGGTGCGATGTCCGCGTCGCGCATGCGCGAAGGGCTGCGAACGCTGCGCGAGGCCGGCGACACGACGACGTTCGAGGGCATGGACCCCGATGGCCCGCTGCCGCCGTTCCTCATCGAGGACGAGTACGTCACCGCGGAGATCGACGGCACCGACTATGTGGCGGCCAAGCTCGAGGCGATGAAGGCGCATGTCACCCAGATCACCGTGGACGGCCCGTTCTTCGCCCTGTCGAACAACCTCGGGAACCAGGTCTGGGGCCTGGAGTGCTTCCGGATCGCCAAGGGCACGCCTGCGCCCGATGCGAGCGGGCGCGAGTCTGATCTCTTCGCGGGCCTCTAACCGTTCCCACGCCGTCGTCGAGGCGGGTCGGGGATGGCCTTGCCGGACACGATCAAAGAGGTGTCGATCGCGACCACCTCGCCGTCCCCACGGCGGACCGTGAGGACCCCGTCCTGCCACGTTTCGAGGATTCCCAGCACGTCGGTGAAGGCAGGACCTCCCGTCGGTCCGGTCTCACCGGGGATCCGTGAGCGCACCACGACCCGACGGCCGATGAGGTCCGGATTCAGACGGCCGGCACCTGCAACGTGTTCTAATCCTGGGTCGGGCGCCGATTCCATGAGAGAGAGACTAGGCTGGCGGCAGTCTTACTTCAGGCTCCACGTTTTCCAGCAAGTTCCCGCCGTACAGGAGGACCCAGGTGACCTACGTCATCGCTCAGCCGTGTGTCGATGTGAAGGACCGTGCCTGCGTCGACGAGTGCCCCGTCGACTGCATCTACGAGGGCAAGCGCATGCTCTACATCCACGCTGACGAGTGCGTGGACTGCGGCGCCTGCGAGCCGGTCTGCCCGGTCGAGGCCATCTACTACGAGGACGACACTCCGGCGGAGTGGAAGGACTACTACGAGGCCAACGTCCACTTCTTCGACGACCTCGGCTCGCC
>JBQCJL010000341.1:0-2335 GCA_051952795.1 Marmoricola sp. | reverse complement strand
CGTCGACGCGGCGGTCGATGAGTTCGCCGAACGCCTCCGCGAGCTGCGACACGTTGTCACCGGTCTCGGCGATGAGCACGGTGTGGTCGTGCTCCTTCGCCGCGCGGAGGGTGCCGCGCACCATGGCTGAGGCGAAGCGCGTGATCGTGACCTGGTCGGAGATGAACCCGATCGTGCGGGTCTTGCCGGACCGCAGGCTCTGCGCGGCGGGATTGGGCTTGTAGCCGAGCTGCGCGGCGGCGGCGCGCGCCCGCTCGGCGGCCTCGTCGGAGAGGCGTGAACCGGGCCGGTCGTTGAGGATCAGGCTCACGGCGGTCTTCGAGAGCCCGGCGAGACGGGCGACATCGGCGAGCGTGGCTCTGCGCGGCGGCGTCATCGCTTCCTCCTCGTGGTCGGCTCGCAATCTAACGGATGGATCACGATGCTGAACCAATTTAGCGCGATCTCTTGCGCGGCGCGCCGGGAGGCTGTTACCGTCTGCTTAATCGGTTCAGCAGATCGTGCATCGCCTCACGGAGCGCGACGCGATCCACTCAGAGAGGAGTACTTGATGGCACGTGACTTCGGGCCCGTCATGGACCGGCGTGACCTGTTCCGGCTCGGGGGTGTCGGCCTCGCGGGCATCGCCCTGGCAGGCCTCACCACGGGTCTGGCCGGCTGCGCGCCGACCGGCTCGGGAGGTTCCAACACCGGAACGCTCACCATGCTCTACTTCGGCGACCAGAAGGCCGCCACGACGCTGCAGACGGCCCTGCAGCCGAAGGTGAAGAAGATCGACAAAGACCTCACCCTGAAGGTCACCGCGATCAACGGCACCGACTGGAACGACTTCCTGGCCAAGGTGCTGACCCTCATCGCCGCGGGCCAGGCGCCCGACATGGTGAGCGTCGCCACCGAGGGACTCCAGCTCATGGCGAGCAAGGACCTCATCGTTCCCCTGGACACCTACGTCACCAAGGACATGGCGACGCTGAAGTCGAGCTACTTCAACGACATCCACCCGGCGCTCATCGAGGCGATGATGTACCAGGGCCACCTGTACAACATGCCCGACAGCTTCAACGCCGGCAGCATGTTCTACAACACCGGCATCCTGCAGAAGGCCGGCATCGCCGCTCCTTCGGCGAACTGGACCGTGGACGACTTCCACACCATCGCGCAGGGCATCAAGAAGGTCGGCGGGCAGACGCTGCCGTTCGACTGGGTGGTGCGCCTTTGGGGCTCGTGGACCTCGTTCCTCTACGCCAACGGCGGCAACCTGCTCGAAGAGGGCAAGTACTCCGGCGGCGACTGGCTGTGGTCGAAGGCGTACGACGCCGGCAACCCACTCATCGCCGGCCGCCAGGGCGGCTGGAAGTGGGGCGCGCCGACGGCGAACTCCGCCCCGTCGGTCGAGGCGCTGCAGTACGTGATCGACATGCAGCGCAGCGGACTGTCCCCCTCGCCCGACGTGGGCGGTGGCGGCACCCTGCAGGGCCTCTTCTCGTCGGGTCGCATCGGCATGACGATCGGCGGCGGGTTCTGGGCGGGCGGCCTCACGAACGCCGGCATGAAGAACGGCAGCTTCGACGTGCAGACGTTCCCGTCCTGGAAGGGCAACAAGTCCCTGTTCGGCACCGGCGGCTACTCGATCTTCAAGTCGTCGCAGAAGAAGGATGCCGCGTGGGAGGTCATCAAGATGATGATCGAGCCGGAGAGCTTCGACATCATGTTCCCGGGCAACATCACCACGCCCGGGCGCAAGTCGCTGATGACCGCCGAGCGCTACAAGACCACGGGCCCCGACCACTGGTCGGTGTTCTACGACCAGCTGAACGGCTCCGTGCCGATCTCGGCCCCGTCGTACTACAACGCCCTGGCGACGTCCCTCAACCAGCGCACCACGCAGGCGATCTCGTCCGGCTCCGCCAAGTCCGCCCTGGATGCCATGCAGGGTGACCTCGAGAAGGTAGCGCAGGGGTCCTGATGTCCTCCGTCGCCGCCGTACCGCACGCCCTCGTCGAAGAGGACGTGCCGCACCAGAAGGCGAAGCCACCTCGGGTCGTCCGCCGCCGCCCAGGCGCGCGGCGGGCGGCCCGCCGAGAGGCGGTCTTCGGCTACGCCATGATCGGCCTCGCGATGCTGTTCGTGACGGTGTTCACGTTCCTGCCGATCCTCGCCTCGCTCGGGCTGTCGTTCTTCGACTGGGATGTCATCTCCCCGCCGAAGTGGGCGGGCCTCGCGAACTACCAGAGGTTCTTCAGCGACGGTCCGGTGCTGCAGTCGTTCGGTGTGACGATCTGCATGGCGATCGCGATCGTCGTGCTGCAGCTGTCGCTCGGCCTGTTCCTGGCCG
>JBQCJL010000340.1:0-3146 GCA_051952795.1 Marmoricola sp. | reverse complement strand
GAGAGTCATGCCGTCGCGCTGGGTGTCCTGCAAGAGCTCATCGATCGGCTCGCAGCCGCACATGTCACGCACCCCGCCGACCAAGCGCTGGTGCGCAGCCTGATGAGCGGCATCGCTGCGGAGCAGATCGCCAATGACCGCACCGGAAATCTCTTCACCGATCAGACGGAACGAGGCATCCGCGCCATCCTCGCGGCCCTGGCGACCAGCAGCACACGGACTTGACACCTCAACACAGGCCAGCGTCGCGCGCGACGATCGCAGCCTGCACCCGGTCGCGAAGGTTGAGCTTCATCAGCACTCGCGCGACGTGGGTCTTGACCGTCGTCTCCCCGATGTAGAGCTCGGAAGCGATCTCTGCGTTCGACAGCCCCCGACCGAGCTGCCTCAGGACTTCTCGTTCTCGATCGGTGAGCCGACTGAACCCTGCGGGCTCAACCGCTGGCGGCTGGGCGCTGAAGCGCTCGAGAAGCCGTCGAGTCACCGAGGGAGCGAGAAGGGCGTCCGCTCCCCGCGCAGCCTGGCGGACCGCCGAGATGATGTCCTCCCCCGGCATGTCCTTGAGGAGGAAGCCGGACGCCCCGGCTCGCATCGACCGGTAGACGTACTCATCGAGATCGAACGTCGTCAGCATCAGAACTCGAGTCTCCGCGCCACCAGCCACCACACGTGCCACCACCTCAAGTCCGTCAAGGCCCGGCATCTGCACATCGAGAAGGAGCACGTCGGGCTGGCTCTGACTCACGAGCTCGAGGGCGCCGGCGCCGTCGGCCGCCTCCCCCACGACACGGATGTCCTCCTCGCCCTCGAGGATCAGCCGAATGCCGCTGCGAAACAGGTCCTGATCGTCAACGATGGCCACAGAGATCGGCGGGCCCATTACCAGGCACCTCGAAGCGGGTCGCCCACGGGAAGCACGGAGCGCAGCTCGAATCCGCCGTCGGCCAGGTTCGCCCAAGTGACCTGACCAGATACCTGGCTGAGCCGCTCGCGTAGCCCGAGGAGTCCTCTGCCGGTCCCGCTGTCCTCGGCCTGGCGCATCGGCGGCGTATTGACCACCAGCAATTCGACGGATGCGCCGCTTCGCCGCACCGTCACCGCAAGCTGAGCACCCGGCGCATGACGGAGGGCATTGGTGAGGCCTTCCTGGACCACACAGAACGCGAGGGCACGGTGCGCGGGATCGGTGAGCGCGCCCTCTTCCAGCGAGGCGGACACGACGACGCCTGCACTGCGCACCCGCTCGAGCATGGTCTCGATGTCGAGATCGCGACCCTCCATCAGCACGTTCACGCCGTCGCGAGCGACCGAGGCCACGGTGGACATCGCCTTCGCCGCACGTGCGGGCTCACTCGGAGCGAGTCGACGAGCGGCCCCCGCCTGGAGCGCGATGACGGTGAGGCTGTGCCCCACCACGTCGTGGATCTCCCTCGCGATACGCAGGCGCTCCCCAACGAGAGCGCCCGCGGCTGCGGCCTCGCCGTTGGCCTCCAGAAGCGCGTTGTTGGCCCGCGATTCCTCGACGAGACGACTCGCCTCGTCGACCGCCAGCCCTCCCAGCCAGCACGTCAGCAGAAGGAGCCCCTCGCCGAAGTAGTCGGTGGCGCCCACACCCGCGAAATGGCCGATCACACAAGCCACCAGGCCCAACCAGGCGGAGCGCGGCCGGCAGAGGGCGCCCGAGGCGAAGGCACAGGCCACGGCAAGCGCAGCCTCGCTGAGGCTGCCATCGAGTCCCACGAAAGTCCGTGAGTAGATCGCGGCCAGAGCCCAAGCTGAGGCCACAGCCGCGAGCGGGAACCGCCAAGCGGCCGCCAGGGGAACGGCGACCAGGATGCTCGCCGTCACAGCGAGCCACTCCGGCCCGCGCGGGTGAAGGGCACCCGAAACCTCGGCCGCCATTCCAGCGGCGATGAGGCCGGCGACGAGAATCGTCCATGGCTGAGCGCCGATTCTGAGCGCCGAGGTGCGCTCGCGCGAAGTCGGCTCGGGTCGGCTGGGCACCGCGTCCTCGCTCGACCGCGTCAACGAGAGCACTTCCTCACGAGTCCGCTCCAGGAGCCCCCGCGCTGAAGTCTCGACAACGGCCGGGGTCGCGTCAGCATCCGCCAGCGCGGCGATCGACTCCAGCCCTTCCAACAGGGTGGGGCGAAGGAGTTCCATCGCCCGGAGCCGCTCCGAGAGGACAGCGATCTCCAACGATGTTCGCTGCACCTCGAGGATGCGGGCACGCTGGCGCCGCAGCTCGTCGAGTCGTCGCCGGCGCAGCCGCACTGCACGTCCAGCCGCGGTCGGTAGTACGCCGATGAAGAGGCTCACGAACACGATCCCACTCGCCATCGCCCAGCCATGCAGAGTGACCGCGTCGATAACGGTGATCATCAAGAGCGGAAGGATGCCACCGAGGACGACACGGCGACCTTCCCGATACAGGCCGACCGAATAGGTCGCCACCAACAACCCGACGATCCACGCGGCCGAGCCGGCCGACACGTCCGGCCAATACTCGTGGGACACCAAGGCGGCGGTGAGCCCAACGGTCACCATCAGGACGAGGGTGAGAAGAGGGCGACGACGTCGCAGTGCGAGGACGGCGAGCCACACGGCTCCGCAGGCGTTGAACGCGAGCAGACCAGCCGAGTCGTGGAACCGAGCGACCGCTTCGGCGACGGCGGCCAGTACGAAGCATCCGGCCAGCACCCCGTCAGACCGCCTCAACCCCCGCACCTACCCAGGGTAAGACGGCCGATGCGGGCACGGAGTCCTCCTGACGGACGACTTCCCGAGGACGACAGAGATCGACCGGGAGGCGGACTCCGGCAATCCTCGGCGTCCCTAGCGTCGAGACCAACAGTCGGACCTAAGGAGTGAACGATGACAACTGCAGTACTCACAGCACCTCCGCGAACGAAGGCCGAGCTGGTGCGACTCACGCACCTCGGCATCGGCCTGGCCATCATCGGCTTAGCCGCGATGGACGCGATGATGCTGTTCGCGACCACGACCAACAGCGGCCATTTTCGCTACGCCGCCGATTGGGTCCTGACAGCGGCAGCGCTCCCCCAAGGGATCGGACTCGTGATGACCACCGTCGGCGTCCATCAACTCCAGGGCGGCCGGGACGGTCGGCTCGGTCGTCTGGGCGT
>JBQCJL010000339.1:0-3843 GCA_051952795.1 Marmoricola sp. | reverse complement strand
CCCGATGATCGGGGCGTTCCTGTCCGGCACCATCGCCGTCCTCATCGCCGTCGTCGCGAAGGGCCCGATCGTGGCCCTGCTCATGCTGGCCGGCATCGTGGTGGTGCAGCAGCTCGAGGCGCACGTGCTGCAGCCGTTCCTCATGGGTCGCTTCGTCAGCGTCCATCCGCTCGGCGTCATCATCGCCATCGCGGTCGGAGTGATCGTGGCCGGGATCCCCGGTGCGCTGGTGGCGGTCCCGCTCGCGTCGTCGCTCAACGCGATCACGAGCTATCTCACGGCCGAGCCGCTGCCACCGCTGGAGCCGAAGCCGGAGCCCGAGGCGGAGGCGGGTCAGCCCGCGTAGGGCTCCGCCGCCACGATCTCGACGCTGACCTGCTTGCCGTTGGGCGCCTCGTAGGACACGGTGTCGCCGACCGCGGCGCCGAGCACGGCCGCGCCCAGCGGGGACTGTGGCGAGAACACGTCGATGGTCACCGAGTCGGTGGCCAGCTCCCGTGCACCCAGGAGGAACGTCTCCTCCTCGTCATCGCCGGCGAAGCGATAGGTGATCTGCATGCCGGGGGAGATGCTGCCCGTGTTGGCGGGCGGCTCGCCGACCTGGGCCTTCTCGAGGATCTCGGTGAGCTGGGCGATACGACCGTCGAGCTTGCCGAGCTCCTCACGGGCGGCGTGGTAGCCGGCGTTCTCCTTGAGATCGCCCTCGTCGCGGGCATCGCTGACGCGTTGGACGATGGCGGCACGGCCCGGTCCACGGAGCTCCTCGAGCTCGGCGGAGAGCTCGTCGAAGCGAGCCTGGGTCAGCCAGATCTCGGTCGGCTGTTCGCTAGAGGCGGTCATAAATCGAGAAGTCTAGAGCGCGGGTGGTGACGGCGCTTCCTACTTGGGGGAGTTCTGGCCGGGGGCGGTGCACCCGAGCCAGTTGATCGCGAACGCTCTGCGGGTCGTCTTGATGGTGACGGTGAAGGTCGCCTTGGTGGGCGAGCCGAGCGGAATCAGCTTGGCCAGCTGGCCCACCGTCGAGTGGTCCTGCGCCAGGGCCTGGACCGTGCAGGTGGCCTGCACGTCCGCCTTGGCTCGCACCACCTCGAACTTGGCGGTGGCGGTCTGGCTGTCGACGATCGTGTAGCCCGTGAGGCCCGAGGTCACCTTGGGATGGATCTGAGCGTTGAACGCCCACACACCCCAGGCCGCCAGTGCTGCGACGATCACCGCGACGACATAGATCGACCATCGGCTGCGGCTATTGCGGCCGTAGCGCTCGTCGAGGTACGCCCGGTCGTCCGGGCTCAGTCGCATGGCGGTGTACTGCACGGGGCCAGCGTAGGCCGCTTGTGGGTCGCGGTTTCACAACAGGGGTTGTGACCTGGTGGCTTCTTGATCGAAGTTTCGATCAAGAAGCCACCAGATCGGTCGAGTCGCACGGGGAGGTCGCCAGTCCGGGGCGGTGTCGACCGACGCACGTTCCCGGTCGACGCCGACGCGGGATCCGGGTCGCCACCACGTCACAACAGCTGTTGTGAAACCGCGACCGCCCGCAGCCCACCACCCCCTCCTAGGATTGCCCCCATGGTTGACCGGTCCGGCCTGCGCCTGATGCACGTGCACGCGCACCCCGATGACGAATCCAGCAAGGGCGCAGCGTCGACCGCGCGCTATGTCGCGGAGGGCGTCGACGTCCACGTGGTGACCTGCACCGGGGGAGAGCGCGGCTCGGTGCTGAATCCCAAGATGGACCGGCCCGACGTGCTCGCCAACATCACCCAGATCCGCCGTGAGGAGATGTCGCGCGCGCGGGACATCCTCGGCGTGACCCAGGACTGGCTCGGCTTCATCGACTCCGGCTGGCCGGAAGGCGATCCGCTGCCTCCGCTGCCGGAAGGTTGCTTCGGCTTGGTTCCGGTGGAGGAGGCGGCGGCGCCGCTGGTGGCGTTGATCCGCGCGTTCAAGCCGCACGTGATCACCACCTACGACGAGAACGGTGGCTACCCGCATCCCGATCACATCCAATGCCACCGCGTCACGATGGCGGCCTGGGAGGCGGCGGGAGATCCGGAGGCCTATCCCGAGGCCGGCGAGCCCTGGCAGCCCCTCAAGCTCTACTACCACCACTCCTTCAACCGGCCGCGGATGCAGGCCCTCCATGACGCCATGCTCGAGCACGGCCTGGAGTCGCCGTGGGCGGAGCGGCTGGCCGAGTGGCCGGTGGATCCCGAGCACGATGCCCGTATCACCACCCGCGTCGAGTGCGCCGAGTACTTCGGTGTCCGTGACCAGGCGCTGCTCGCGCACGCCACCCAGATCGACCCCGATGGCTTCTGGTTCGCGATCCCGCGGGAGATCCAGGCGCAGGTCTGGCCGTGGGAGGACTACGAGCTCGCCCGCACCCACGTGGAGTCGCAGCTGCCCGAGGACGATCTCTTTGCGGGGATCTGAGAGAATGAGGGCATGTTCTCCCTGATCGCAGCGCACCTGGCAGCGACGGACCCCGCCCCCTCCGACAACAACGTCGTCGCGGGCTGGGGTGGCTTTGTGGTCTTCGTCCTGTTGGTGGCCGCCGTTGCGTTCCTCGGCTGGAGCCTCACGCGACAGCTCAAGAAGGCGCAGCGAGCCGCGGACGAGGGCAGGTTCGACCCGTCGGACAAGAAGCCGCGCCGCACCTCGATCTGACCGCTCGCCCGTCGCGCTTCGCGAGGGTAGAGATCCGGCTCACACCGCCGTCGCCAACTCGTCGTCGGCTCGTCACCTTCCGTCTGTGTCGGCTTCGGAGGGCACGATGAGAGCCCTCCTACCTTGGCCGTGTGGACCGTGCCGGCAGTGTCATCGGGCTTGCCCTGACCGCATGCTTCTTCTTCTCGCTCTCCGCGAGCCTGCAGCAGCGTGCGAGCGCGAGCGTCGCGATCCGCTCCGGCGGCCTGAGCGGGCTGCGTCGCCTGATGCTGCACCTGGTGCAGTCCCGTCTCTGGATCCTCGGCATCGGCATCAACATCGTCGGCTTCCTCACCCAGGCGGTCGCCCTCGAGCGTGGGTCGGTCGCCCTGGTGCAGCCGCTCATGCCCACCCAGTTGATGTTCGCGCTCGGCTTCGCGGCGTGGACCGCACAGGCCTGGCCGACGATCGCCGACTGGGCGTGCAGCGCGTGCATCTGCGCGGGTGTGGCGCTCATCGTCGCCACCGAGTCCGGCCGCTCGTTCGATCCTGAGACCGCCCTCCAGCGGGTGCCCTTCGTGGTTGCTGCTGCCGCGATCGCGATCGTCGTGCTGCTCTTCATCGCCCACGGACGGACCCCGCGCACCGCCGCGGTGACGACCGCGATGGCGGCGGGCGTCTGCTTCGCGATGACGGCGGTCTTCCTCAAGCTGACGGCGGACCGGGTGGCGAGCCACGGCATCCTCCACCTGGTCACCCCCGCACTCTTCGGGCTGCTGTGCTCGACCACGCTGGCCACCATGCTGACCCAGGCCGCCTTCGCCGCCGGCCCGCTGCCGTGGGCGGTGGGTGCGATGACGATCGTCAACCCCGTCGTCAGCTACGCGGTCGGCCTGGTCGCGTTCCATGCGGCACCGCCGGATCTCCTCATGACGCTGGCCGCCGCGGGCCTGATGATCGTCGGGGTGATCGGCCTGGTCACCTCGAGCTCGGTGCACGACTGGTCGCCGCTGCACCGTCCCGATGAGCCGCAGCCGGAGTCGCTCGATCCCCTGGACGTCGCTGCGTGAACCGGGTGCTCCTGCGAGGAGTCGTCGGCAGTGTGATGGTGCTGCTCGGCGGCATCGTCGTCGCCACCCTGCCCCCGAGCAGCCTGCTCCACCACACGTTCCTGGTACGCCTCCGCGCCGATCA
>JBQCJL010000338.1:0-3969 GCA_051952795.1 Marmoricola sp. | reverse complement strand
CTCGCGCAAGGAACTTTCGCTAGCCGAATGGTCTACGCAGCTTGCCGCCCGGCTTGTCGCCGCTGCAGAGGACTCGCGACAGGCTGCAGCCTCGCTCGAGCGTCTGCTCGACCTGTAAACGCGACGTAGCCGCAGTCATTCGACGGCGGCATGAGCGGGCTTCCGCCGTGCTCCACCATGCGCAGATATGCAGGATCGTGCCCAGTTCGTCGAGGCTGTGCCGCCGAGCGGAACTTCCGCGGCGAGCTGACGCCCGCGAGCGGCGTGGCGGGCGCGGAGTTGCACGCCGATCCGCCCTAGCGGCTCGACGCAACCATTTGCTGCGCATGGCAGGAGCGAAGCGAAATGGTTTTGCGGTCTGGTCTGGCGGCCGGTTGAGTAGTCGGATGGCCATGGGAGAGTCCGTCACCGTGCGTTTGTTTCAGTTGGATGCATTCGCGACACGTGTTTTCGCAGGGAATCCGGCAGCCGTGGTGGTCCTCGACCATCAGGTTGAAGATGCTGTGTTGGCGGCCATCGCCGCGGAGAACAATCTGCCCGAGACAGCCTTCATCAGCGGTAGCGGCGGCGAATACGCAGTCCGCTGGTTCACCCCGACCGTGGAGGTGCCGTTGTGCGGTCACGCCACGCTGGCTAGCGCTGCCGTTGTACTCGAACGGCTGGAGCCTGAACGTGACGCCGTGACCTTCGAGTCCAAGAGCGGACTGCTGCTCGTGCGACGAGAGGCTGACTCGTATGTGATGAACTTCCCTGCTCGAATCCCTAAGCCAGTCGGCGTCATTCCCCATGCACTCACCGCGTCGCTAGGAACGCAGCCCGTTGAGGTCGCGCACGATGGGTTCAACTACATCGCCCGCCTAGCAAGCGCCCAGGCGGTGCGCTCGGTCCGTCCACAAATGGACCTCATCGCGGACCTACCAGTCGGTGGCGTCATCGTGACCGCCGTAGGTGACCGGGACGCTGACATCGTGAGTCGCTATTTCGCTCCTGCCAAGGGAATTCCTGAGGACCCTGTCACCGGCGGTGCTCACTGTTCGCTGGCACCGTTTTGGGCTGATCGTATGGACGCCACCGAGTTCAACGCCCACCAAGCCTCGGCCCGCGGAGGCGATCTGACGTGCTCGTTGATCGGCGACCGGGTCGAACTGAAGGGGTCTGTGGTCTTCTTCCTCGAAGGACGGGCAACGCTGCCGGTCTGACCGACCGCTGCCGACAAGGCACGCTGCATGCGCCCTTCGCTCGATCCGGCAGGTGACGACGCTTGCTCACGCCGGGTTGCAGCGATATGACACACCTTTGGGTCGCTGGCGTTGCCGGACTTCGACATGCTCGTCGGATTCGACATTTGTCAATCGAGGGCATATCCGGCCACTTCGCGTTCCCAAAGTTGGTCTCGCAAAATGCGGAACGCCTGGTCCTCGCGCGGGAACAGGAATTTGTACTGGGTGCCGGTGTGGGTGTCGAGGGCCAGCCGGTCGGTAGTACGACCGGCGCGAAGCCGCGCAGATCTGATGTCTGCCAGCGTTAAGTGCAAAAGCCAACTCGTCGACCAGGTCGGCCTCATCCAGACCGATGGCATCGGTCCATGCAGCGAACTCGTCTTGCTCCGGTATGGCGCTGTACGTCCGATCCTTATAGGCAGCCCCAGGCTCCGTACTAGATGTAGTTCACCGTGCGACCGCGCGACGTTCGAAGTCCTCCACGGCGAGACCAGATCGCCAACCGCGAGATCAGCTTTGGTGCCGTGGAGATGGGTCAGTGGTTGGTTGACCTCGAACAGAATCGGCGGATCGAGGGTCATCGATCGAGGTTGCTCATCGTGTGGCATCGGCGGCCCGTCGCCGCCTGGGGTCTCCGTCAGCTCGAGCGGGCTGCTCTTCTATGCGCTTTTCCGCAGTTCGGCAGCTACCTCGGCGAGCGTGGTACCGGGGGTGGGGGATCCCTGACCGAGCGGGGCTGTTTGGTTCGCGGTGTCGAGGTCGTATGCCATCGCGGCTTGGCGCGCCAATGCCGGCGCGAAGGGTCGTGCGGCGTAGCGCATGACACCGAGCGCCGGTCGCGGAACGTGGCTGACTTTGGCTGCGCCGGTCGCCGCGGCGAGCTCCATCAGGGTGTGATTGGCCGGTCCGGTGACATCGAGGATCACCCGGGATGCGTCACTGGTCAGGGCCTCGGCGACTACGGCGGCGACGTCCCGTACCGACACCCAGGTGATGGGGTTCTCGCCCTTGCCGAGCACGAGAGCGGGCCCACCCGACTGCACTTTCTGGCCGACGACGAGGAACAGCCAGGTCTCCAGGTTGAGCGCCGGCCGCACGATGATCCATTCCAGTCCCGAGGCAGTGAGGTGGTGCTCGGCCGCGTGCTTCGACCGCATGAGGGAGAGCGGTGAATCGGCGGCAGCGCCCTGGGCCGACATCAGCACGAAGCGCTTCACGCCCGCCGCTTCGGCGGCATCGATCAAGGCGACGTTCGCCTTGTCGTCGACCGCTTCAGGGCCAGCCCCGCGTCCGCCCGTGACTCCGTGCGTCGCGGCGATGACGGTCGTACAACCCTCGGCGGCGGTGCGAAGCATGGCGTGGTCACGAACGTCGCCGACGGCCAGCTCACATCCGTCTGGGACCGTCGCGTCGGGATTGCGACTGAGGATCCGGACCCGCTCGCCTGAGGTGAGGAGCAGGGGGACCAGATGACGTCCGAGGCTGCCGGTGCCGCCGGTCACGAGAATCACGGCCGCGCCCCGCCCTGACCAACGTGAATCCGTACTGCTGTGTTGATGTCAGCAGGACCTTCGTCGACGGGCTCGAGGTAGAAGCGAACACGCGTTGCCTGCCGCTCGGCGACGTCGAAGATCATGACTCCACGCATGTGGTGAGGGCTGCCGTCGCGGCGGGTGCCGTCGATCTCCCATTCGGTCCAGATCGTGTCTCCGTCTACCGCAGATGCGGGAACCGAAGCCCGGATGTCTGGTACGGCGCCGAAGATCGTTGTCCAGTTCGCGCGGACCTGATCCGGCCCGGCGAAGGCCCGGGCCGGGTGAACCGGCGTTTCGTTCAGATAGCCCTCCGCGAAACATGCAACCAATGCGTCGATGTCGTGGTTGTTGACCGCCGCGACGAGATCCGCGACAAACCCTGCAGGATCGCTATCCATGCCCACTCCTCGTGTAGCATCCAATTATTCATTACACGAGTATGGAATTAAATGTCTGAATCGGTCAAGAGGCGCAAATACGACTCTTCGGGTCGACGCCAGAAGGCGGAGGCGACTCGCGCTGCAGTGCTGGCAGAGGCGCGTCGCCAGTTTCTGGCCGACGGGTATGCGGCCACGTCGGTTTCCTCGATCGCCGAGGCGGTCGGCGTATCGGTCGAGACGATCTACAAGTCGATGGGGCCGAAGGCCGCGATCGTTCGGGCTCTGTGGGAGCAGGGGCTCGCTGGTCGCGGGCCGGTTCCCGCTCCATCACGCAGCGATGCCCTCCCGGACACCGCTGAAGAACTTGTCAGCGGCTGGGCCAATCTCGTCAAGGAGGTCGCGCCGCTCGCGAGTCCGCTGTCGTTGTTGGTCAAGGAAGCTGCCGCCCATGACGCCGACATGGCCGAGCTGCTCGAGGAGATCGATGACGAGCGCCGGGCGCGTATGCGGCACAACGCGAAGCGGCTGGTGGGGCTGCCAGGCGCTCGCGCGGATCTCACGCTTGCCAGCGTGACCGACATCCTGTGGCTCTACACCGCGCCGGAGATGTACGACGTGATGGTTCACCGAGGCAGATGGTCGATCGGGAAGTACGCGGCGTTCATCGGCGACGCCCTTCAGCGTCAGCTGCTCGTGCAGCGAGAGTGATCTGGGAAGAAGCGGCGGTAGGACGCGGGTGGGTAGATGGTGCATCGCGTTCTTAGAGGTGGCCGCAGCCGGTGGTCTTGGCCACGCAAGTTGCCTTGACCCCTACACGCCAAACCCATCTGAGGG
>JBQCJL010000337.1:0-15501 GCA_051952795.1 Marmoricola sp. | reverse complement strand
GTCGGGATGGCTGCCTTCGACGCGGACGTCGACATCGCCGGTGTGATCCTCAACCGGACCGGATCGGCTCGCAACGAGTCCGAGATCGTCGACGCCCTCACGGCCGCAGGCCTGCGGGTTCTCGGATCGCTGCCCCGTAACGATGATCTCGCGACGCCATCGCGACATCTCGGGCTGGTGCCGGCGGCCGAGCGTGCCGGGTCCGTCGCCCTGGTGCAGCGCCTGGGCCAGCAGGTCGCCGAGCACCTCGATCTCGAAGCGCTGCTGGCCGCCGCGCGGAGCGCGCCGGTGCTGGACGCGGCGCCGTGGGACCCGGCTCGTGAGGTCGAGCCCGTCACGGGCGATCGCCCGGTGATCGCGATGGCCGGCGGACGCGCCTTCACCTTCCGCTATCCGGAGACCGAGGAATTGCTCGAGGCCGCGGGTTGTGAGGTGGTGACCTTCGATCCGTTGGTCGACGCAGCCCTTCCCGCAGGAACGCGGGGCCTCTACCTCGGGGGCGGCTTCCCCGAGGTCTACGCCACGGAGCTCGCGGCGAACGCGCCGCTGCTCGCCAGCGTCCGCGCGGCGGTCGACGCCGGCATCCCGACCGTCGCCGAATGCGCGGGCCTGCTGTATCTCGCCGAGTCGCTCGACGGCGTGCCGATGGCGGGGGCTCTGCCGGCTCAGGGGGCCATGGCCGAGCGGCTGACCTTGCGCTACCCCGTCGCAACGGCGGCGGACTCGCTGCTCACCCGCGCGGGGGAGCGGGTCGCGGGCCACGAGTTCCACCGCACGACGACCGTGCCGTCGACCGGCCGCATGCCGGCCTGGGAGGTCGAGGATGAAGCGACCGGGTTCGTCACCGACTCGGTTCACGCCTCCTACCTGCACGTCCATTGGGCCGGGTATCCCGAGCTCGCGCAGCGCTTCGCCGACGCGGCCCGACGCCTTGCCCCCGCAGGCCAGGATCCACTGCGGCACCACGGGGACGCCGAAGTGGCGCCCGGCCTCCTCGACTTCGCCGTCAACGTCTACGACGGCCCCCGCCCGGCTTGGCTCGAGACGGCCCTCCACGCATCGCTGGCCGCATCGACCGCGTATCCCAACGCCTCCTCGGCGGCCGCCGCCATCGCCCAGCGTCACAACCGCAAGCTCGACGAGGTCCTGGCGACGGCGGGTGCGGCGGAGGCGTTCGCGCTCATCGCCCGCCTGAAGTCCTGGCACGTGCCGGTCGTGATCCACCCGCAGTTCACCGAGCCTCAGGCGGCTCTCGAGCAGGCCGGACATCAGGTCATCGAGGTGATGTGCTCGGCCGACGACGGATTCGCCCTCCATCCCGACGCGGTTCCCGAGGACGCCGATCTGGTCATCGTCGGGAATCCGACCAATCCCACCGGCGTGCTCCATCGTGCGAGCACCATCCGCAGGCTCTTGAAGCCGGGTCGGTTGGTGGTGGTGGACGAGGCCTTCATGGACGCCGTGCCGCGCGAGTCGGAGTCCCTCATCCGCGAACGCCTCCGCGGGCTCATCGTCGTCCGCAGTCTCACCAAGCATTGGTCGATCCCCGGGATCAGAGCGGGATACGTGGTCGGCCATCGCTCGATCGTGCCGCGGTTGGCTGCGCTCCAGACGCCATGGTCCGTCTCCGCTCCGGCGATCGCCGCGACCGAGGCGTGCATGCGCCGGCAGGCGACGCAGGACGCGCAGCGCCGTGCGCTCGAGATCACGGGGTGGCGCGCGCTTCTCGAGCGTGGGCTCGACGCCCGCGGCATCGAGCGGATCGCCTCCTCGGCATCGTTCGTGCTGGCTCGGCCCGGCGTGGGAGTGCATCGTGCCCTCCGGGATCGAGGCATCGCCCTGCGTCGCGCCGACACCTTCCCCGGACTCGACGCTTCTTGGGTCCGCATCGCGGTGCGACCGCCGGAGGCGCTGGCTCGACTCTTCGAGGCCTGGGACCGGATCGGGCTGCTGGACGAGGCGTCGTGAGGTCGCGTGCGGTCGGCTTGATGCTGGGATTCGTCGCCGACCGTGTCCTCGGCGATCCGCAGCGCGGGCATCCCGTCGCCCTCTTCGGCGCGGCGGCTGGTCACCTCGAGCGGCGGATGTTCGCGGACAGCCGTGCGCGCGGCATCGGGTACACCGCTGCTCTGGCGGGCAGCGCGGCGGCCCTCGGGATCGTTGCGGAGCGGGCCACTCGACGACATCCATTTGCGCACACGACCGTCACCGCGGCGGCCGCCTGGGCCGTCCTGGGTGGTCGCTCCCTGGAAGTGGAGGCCAGCGCGATCGCGGCGCTGCTGTCCACCGATGATCTGGACGGCGCCCGCCGCCGGCTCACGCATCTGGTGGCGCGCGAGACCGAGGCGTTGAGCCGCGAGGCGATCGCCCGGGCGGTGGTCGAGTCGGTGGCCGAGAACACCTCGGATGCCGTCGTCGCGCCGCTGCTGTGGGGTGCGGTGGCGGGGATACCGGGCCTGCTGGGCTATCGCGCCGCCAACACGCTCGACGCGATGGTCGGCTATCGCAGTGACCGGTACCGCAACTTCGGATGGGCGTCGGCGAGGTTCGACGACCTCGTCAATCTTCCGGCGGCGAGGGCCGGGGGAGTCCTCGTCGGACTCGCGGATCCCCGACGCGCAAGGGATTCGTGGCGAATCTGGGCGCGTGACGCCTCCGCGCATCCCAGTCCGAATGCAGGCGTGGTCGAGGCTGCCTTCGCCGGATCGCTGGGCCTGTGCTTGGGCGGTACGAATACCTACCACGGTGTCGTGGAGACCCGGGCCGCGCTCGGTGACGGTCCAGATCCGGTGCCGGGGGACATCGTCCGGTCGACGGCGCTGGCACGCCGCGTGGGCGTTGCTGCGGCGGCCGCCTCCGCTGGCGTTGCGTGGCGTCGGGGGAGGCGCAGCGGCTGATAGCCTCCAGCCACCCTTCATTGGAATCGACGGAAGCCGGTGCAAGTCCGGCACGGTCGCGCCACTGTGACCCAGCTCCGCTGGGAAGTCAGACCCTCGGCTCCGATGGCCCATCTAACGGGACGCGTAATCCCGAGGAGGTCCGCCGTCGTGGCGCCATTCACCCGATCCCCCCGTACCACCTGGACGCGGCGGGACTGGTTCCAAGCCGCCGTCCTCATGAGCGGAGTCCTCGCTCTCCACGTCGTGGCCTTCGCATTGCTCCTCCTTGTGGTGGCTCGCCGTCATTACGCGGTCGGTGGCACGGTGTTCGGCGTGGGCCTCGGCGTGACGGCCTACACCTACGGCCTGCGCCACGCCTTCGACGCCGACCACATCGCCGCTATCGACAACACCACGCGCAAGCTGCGTGCCGACGGCGTGCGCCCCAAGAGCGTGGGCTTCTGGTTCGCCATGGGTCACTCGATGACGGTCTTCGTGCTGGCCATGTTGGTGGCGACAGGTGTCCGCGCGGCCGGAACTCTGATCAACGACGGTTCCGCGACGCACCGCGCACTCGGGCTGATCAGCACCCTCGGTGCGGGGTGCTTCCTCTACCTGATCGCGTTCCTGAACCTCGCGGCTCTGGGCGGGATCTGGCGCTTGTTCCGTGCTCTGCGCGGTGGCCAGTACGACGAGGCGGCATTGGAGGAGCACCTGCACAACCGAGGTGCGATCGCCCGCATCGTGAACCGGACCTCGCGGGCGATCGTGAAGCCCTGGCAGATGTTCGTCGTCGGGTTGCTCTTCGGCCTCGGCTTCGACACTGCTACCGAGATCGCTCTCCTCGTGCTGGCCGGGACCGGAGTGGCGGCCGGGGTGCCCTGGTTCGTCGTCCTGGTGCTGCCCTTGCTCTTCGCGGCGGGTATGACCCTGCTCGACTGCATCGACGGGCTCTTCATGAGCGTGGCCTACGACTGGGCGTTCCTCAATCCTGCGCGCAAGGTCTACTACAACCTCTGCGTGACGGGCCTGTCGGTCGCGATCGCCCTGGTCATCGGGACCATCGAGCTGTCCGGAGTGCTGCATGACGACCTCGGCTGGGCCGACCCGATCACCAACGCACTCAGTGCGGTCGATCTGGGCAGCATCGGCTTCGTGATCGTCGGACTGTTCGTCGTCGTGTGGGCGGTGGCGATCGCGTACTGGAAGATCGCCAAGGTCGAGGAGAGGTTCGCAGCGCTCGGAGACTAAACGTCTCCCTCGGTGAATTTTCAGGCCTTTCGCTATTCACACAGCCTTTCCAAGGCTGCTGCCCAGCGTCCAGCCAGCCTTCCTAGTGTCCGACGGGTCACCCCCATCACCGGAAGGTTCATCGATGAAACTCAAGCGTGTTCTCGGGCGCGCCGGACACGGCCCGCGGGTCACCCAGCGCCGCCGCGGCATCGTCGCGGCAGCCAGCGCAGGCGTGATCCTCACGACCAGCGGCGTCGCGGTCGCCTCGACGCTCGGCTTCGGCAACCACACCGTCGGCAGCACCAACCCCGACGGCAGCATCCAGATCTCCTCCGACCAGGTGATCAAGCCGTTCGGCGAGCGGATGCTGACGCCGTTCGGCAAGTTCATGGGCAGCACCGTCAGCCCGAACGGCCAGTTCCTGGCTGAGACGAGCATGGACCGCTCGGTCGCCGTCCAGGTCTTCGACCTGACCAAGCACGCGCTGGTCGGTGCCGCGGGAACCGCCTCCACCGCCACCTTCCAGACCGCCGCCACCAACGCGGGAGTCGGCGACGTGGCGGCCTCCTTCCAGCACATCACCGACGGCAGCGTCGGTCAGGGCAACCCGGTCTTCTCTCCGGACGGCAAGTACCTGTGGACCGGGGTGCAGGACGGACTGAACCGCTACCCGGTCAACGCGGACGGAACGCTGGGGGCTCCGACCCTGTTCAGCCTGCCGAAGTCGAGCACCATCACGGCACCGCTGGAGGGCGGCCCGGTCGCGGCCAGTGCGCTGCCGGCCGGAATGGCCTACGGCACCGACGGCAACCTGTACGTCGCCCTGAACGGCCAGAACACCGTCGTGCAGATCACCAACCCCACGACGGCTCCTGCGGTCGCCACCACCTGGAAGGTCGGCATCGCGCCTCGCCAGGTCGCCTTCGTGGGCGGCAAGCTGTACGTCAGCAACGAGGGTGGCCGCCCGGCCAACCCCGGCGAGCAGACGATGGACTCCTACGGCACGGCGGTCCCGGCGAACGGCACCACGGGCTCCTCGACGACCGGCTCGGTCTCGGTGATCGACCCGACGAACACGTCGCCGACCTCGGCCAGCTCGATCGCCGTGGGTCTGCACCCGACCGCGCTCTACCCCCGCGGCACCGGGCTCTACGTCGCCAACACCGCCGACGACACCGTCTCGGTGATCGACACCGCCTCGAACAAGGTCGTCCAGACCATCGACACCCGTCCGTGGGCCGGTTCGCCGGTGGGCTACCAGCCGGACTCGCTCACCATCGTCAAGAACCACCTGCTCGTCTCGCTGGGCCGGGCGAACGCGCTCGAGGTCTTCGGTCTGGACACGACGCCGCAGGCGCCGGTGCGTCAGATCGGCCTGATCCCGACCGACTACTTCCCCTCGGGTGTCTTCGCCGACGACTCGGGCCGGGTCGTGGTGGCCAACCGTCGCGGCATCGACTCCCGCGGTCCCAAGCTGACCACCAACCAGGGGATCAACACGATCCCGGCGACCGGCCACGCGACGCACGCCACCACGGCGTCGGTCACCTGGTTCTCGCTGCCCGCGGACAGCCAGATCAAGTCACTCTCGAGCCAGGTCTTCGCGCAGAACGGCTGGTCGGCCGATCGGCTGGCTCCCGGAACGGCCGGCGGACCCATTCCGACGGTGCTGGGTGGCAAGTCGCCGATCACCCATGTCTTCCTGATCGTCAAGGAGAACCGGACCTACGACCAGATGTTCGGTGACATGCCGCAGGGCAACGGCGACCTCACGCTCGCCCAGTTCGGCCGCGAGGTCACCCCGAACAACCACGCGCTCGCCACGCAGTTCGGGTTGTACGACAACACCTACGACATCGGCACGAACTCCGCCGAGGGTCACAACTGGATGATGCAGGGCGACAACCCCGAGTACACCGAGTCGTCCGCGGGCGAGTACCAGCGCTCCTACGACACCGAGGAGGACGTGCTGGGTCATCAGCGGTCGGGCTTCATCTGGAGCGCGATCCGCGCCGCCGGCAAGTCGGCGCGGAACTACGGCGAGTTCCTCTACCCCGAGGGCAAGCCCAACGACCCGGCGACAGGCAAGCCCGCCACCTGGCAGCAGTACTACTGCGCGACCCAGAGCGGCGACTACGCCCAGATGACCCAGCCGGCGCTGCTCGGCAACTACACCTCGGTCATCCCGTCGCTGAACGCGATCACGTACCACCCCTCGCCGCCGTTCGACCTCTCGATCCCGGACATCTACCGCGAGAAGATCTGGCAGCACGACTTCCAGGCTCGGGGCCCGGCCGCGTTCAACATGATCTGGTACTCGAACGACCACACCAGTGGTCAGACCTCGCCTGAGGCCGGCGTCGCCGACAACGACCTCGCGCTCGGTCGGACCATCGATGCGATCTCGCACTCGAAGTACTGGAAGTCGTCGGTCATCTTCGTGGCCGAGGACGACAGCCAGGCGGGCGTCGACCATGTGGACGGTCACCGCGCACCGATCCAGGTGATCAGCCCGTGGGCGGTGCACCACAAGGTCGTGGACACCTACTTCTCCCAGATCAGCATGGTCCGCACCATCGAGCAGATCCTCGGGGCGAAGCCGCTGAACGAGAAGGTCGCCGCCGCCACGCCGATGTACGCCGCCTTCAGCAAGAAGCCGAACTACACGCCGTACCGTGCCGTCGCCAACCAGGTTCCGCTGACGGAGGGCCTCACCGGAGGCCAGCCCGCCTGCGGCAACGACACCCGGATGCGGCCGCTCAGCTCCGCTGCGGTTCCGGCTGCGGCCCAGCCGATCGCGGCGGCGTGGACCAGGTGGGTGCAGGCGCAGACCCTGACCGGTCGCACCGCCCGCGCCGACTCGGCACACCCGGCGCTGCTCAACCGGTACGACTGGTACATGTCGCACCGTTTCGTGACGCCCTACCCGGGTGACAAGAAGGTCTACCTGCCCAGCCAGGTGCCGGGCGGGAATGTGCCCTCGGCCGACACTGACTGACGTCGGCTGACTGAGACTGCCCCGGTCCCACGGCTCGATGTCGTGGGACCGGGGCAGTTCGGCGTTGCCGGCAGGTGGGTTGCCAGACGAACAAGGTGGAAGTCTTGGGCCACCTGGTGGATCGCGGTTTCCAGCTAGCGCACGCGGCGGACCCACGCGGCGGCAGCGCCGACGTCGTGAACCGTGGCGACCTGAGCCGAGCTCCTCGGTCGCTGCACCACGATCACAGCGACGCCGAGCTGAGCGGCCGCCTCCATCTTGGGCCAGGTGAAGGTTCCGCCGGAGTTCTTGGTGATCACCGCATCCACCCCGTGCTCGCGCATCAAGGCGAGCTCGCCCGCCAACGAGTACGGCCCTCGGCTCGTCACCAGCTGCCACGACGACGGCAGCGCGATCTCCGGCGGATCCACCACCCGGGCCAGCACGAGGTGGTCTTCGAGGTGGGGCACGAACTGCCCGAGCTCCGTCCGTCCGACGGTGAGGAACGGCCGCTCGAAGCACCGTGCAGCCTCGGCCGCTTCGCCATGCGTCGAGACGAGGCGCCAGGCCGGGTGGGGATCCCAGGCCGGGCGCTCCAGTCGCAGGAGCGGAACCCCCGCGGCGAGACAGGCAGCTTCGGCGTTGGCGCTCATGCCCAGCGCGAACGGATGGGTCGCATCGACCACGACGTCGTAGTCGCGCAGCGCAGCGCGAAGACCGGACACCCCGCCGAAGCCCCCGACCCTGACCGGGCCGACCGGAAGTCGCGGCCGGGCCACGCGCCCCGCGAGTGACGAGGTGACGTCCACGCCGCCGGCGACGAGCACCGCAGCCAGCTCGCGCGCCTCGGAGGTACCGCCCAGCAACAACACCCTCATCGGGAAGCTCCCGGCTCGAGGATCGGCAGGCCGGCCGGGGCGCCGTCGAGCGCCAGGTGCAGGAGGGCGTCGACCTCCAGGTGACGCTCCACGAGGTCGCCGAGCAGCTCCAGTCGACGTTCCCGAGCCTCGGCGAAGGAGACGCCGGTGGGCTCGCGGTCGGTGACCGTCGCCAGCAAGGCGGCCCGCAGCTCGTCCCCCTCGAGCGAACCGTGCCACATCGTCCCGAAGACCTGAGCCGCGCGAGCACCGCCGAGGAACTCCTCGCCGGAGCCGACCGTGATGCGACCGTGGTGGATCTCGTATCCGCTGGCCGGAGCGCCGAGCGCCGTGCCGGTGGGCAGTCGCAGTGTCTTCTCGGCCGCGAAATCCGTCCGGACGTCGAGCAACCCGAGCCCGGCGACGACCGCCCCGGCATCGCCTTCGACACCGTGGGGATCCGCGATCTCGCGCCCGAGCATCTGGAAGCCGCCGCAGATCCCGAGGAGCGTCTTGCCGGCTGCGACATGAGCATGCAGCGCCCCATCGAGCCCCCGCGAGCGCAGCCAGTCGAGGTCCGCGATCGTCGCGCGCGTGCCCGGCAGCACCACGAGATCGGCATCGGTCAGCTCGCGGGGTGAGGCGGCGAACACCACGTCCACGTCAGGCTCGAGACCCAGCGCGTCGACGTCGGTGAAGTTGGAGATCCGGGGGAGACGGATGACCGCGGCGCGGATCCGCGCCCGAGCCCCGGACCGGCGTCCGGCGAGATCGAGGGCATCCTCGGAGTCCAGCCAGACATCCGATCGCCACGGCAGGACGCCGAAGGTGTGCCGCCCGGTGAGTCGGTCGAGCTCCTCGATGCCGGGGGCGAGCAAGGACTCGTGGCCGCGGAACTTGTTGAGGATGAATCCGGCGATCAGCGCCTGATCAGCCGGCTCGAGGAGGGCGACCGTTCCCCACAGCGCCGCGAAGACGCCGCCACGGTCGATATCGCCCACGACGACGGTGGGCAACGACGCGTGCCGAGCCAGGCCCATGTTCACGTAGTCCGACGAGCGCAGGTTGATCTCCGTCGGGCTGCCGGCGCCCTCCGCGACGATCACGTCGTAGCGCGCGGCGAGCTCGTCGTAGGCGGCCCAAGCCGCGTCCGCGAGATGACGGCGGCCGGCGACGAAGTCGGTCGCGTCGATGGCGCCCGCCGGCTGACCCATCACCACGACGTGGGACCGGCGATCCGTACCGGGCTTGAGCAGCACGGGGTTGATCGCGGGTTCCGGTTCGACGCGCGCGGCGAGCGCCTGGATCCACTGGGCGCGCCCGATCTCGGCCATCCGGCCGTCGGGGCCCACGCAGACCATCGAGTTGTTGGACATGTTCTGCGCCTTGTAGGGCGCCACCCGCACACCGCGTCGTGCGAAGGCCCGGCAGAGCCCGGTCGTGACCAGCGACTTCCCGGCGTCGGAGGTGGTGCCGGCGACCAACAGCCCGCTCATGGGCGCCTGACCAGGTAGACGTCCATCACCCACCCTGCCTCGGTCTTGGCATCGACCCGCGCCCTCCGGATGTCGTCGGCGACCGCGCTCACACGCCCGGACACGAGTCGCTCCGACGGCGTGCCCAGATTGGCACCCCACCAGATCTGCCAGTCCTCGATGCCTGCCTCGGCGAAGCCCGAGGTCAGCATCACGGCGACGTTGTCCGCGCCCTGCGCGATCGCTGCCGGCAACCGACGCTCCGTGGTGATGAGCACGGGTTGCCCGATCCCGTGCAGCACGATCCGGTGGCGCGCGGCGAGGAGCTGCGGCGCCGAGATCCCGGGCCAGACGTGGTAGTCCGGATCGAGATCGCGCACGATCCGGATCGTGGAGTCATAGAGAGCCGGGTCACCCCAGACGAGAAACCCCGCGGTGCCGCCACGGTCGGAGATCACCTGGCGATAGGCCTCGACGCGGGCATGGTGCCAGTCGGTCACCGCGGTCACGTACCCGCCATCGCCCACAGGCTCGCGATCGCGCTGCGGATCGCGGACGACGACCAGCTCGACGTCGAGCGCCTCGCAGATCTCGCGTCGCAGCGCGAGCAGACCGTCGTCGTCACGCTTGGACGCCGCGATGACGTAGTCGCATCCGCGCAGCGCCTCGGCCACCTCGGCCGTGAGGTGGGCCAAGCCCATGCCGATGCCGAGAACCCGGATCATCGGTCCTCCAGATCGCCCTCGACGTCGAGGTAGACCTGCTGCAACTGCTCCAGCAGCTGAGCGTCCGGATCAGCCCATAGTCCACGGTCCACCGCATCGTGGAGCCGTTCGACGATGCCGCGCAGGGCCCAGGGGTTCGACTGTCGGAGGAATGCCTGGTTGGTCTCCTCGAGTACATACTCACGGGCGAGTCGCTCGTACATCCAGTCATGCACCACGCCCGCCGTCGCGTCGAACCCGAACAGGTAGTCGACCGTCGCTGCCAGCTCGAAGGCGCCCTTGTAGCCGTGGCGCTGCATCGCGGCGATCCAGCGGGGGTTGACCACGCGGGCTCGGAAGACCCGGGCCGTCTCCTCGGCGAGACTGCGTGTCCGCACCGCGTCGGGGGCGGTGGAGTCGCCGACGTAGGCCTTGGGGTCCGAGCCGGTCAGCGCGCGCACCGTGGCGACCATGCCGCCGTGGTACTGGAAGTAGTCGTCGGAGTCGGCGATGTCGTGCTCGAGCGAGTCGACGTTCTTCGCCGCGACCTGGATGCGCCGGTAGTTCGCGCGCATGTCCTCGGCCGCCGGCACCCCTTCCAGATCGCGGCCGTAGGCGAAGCCGCCCCAGGCTGTGTAGACCTCGGCCAGATCCTTGTCGTCACGCCAGGTCCCCGACTCGATCACCTGCAGGATGCCGGCACCGTAGGCGCCAGGCTTCGATCCGAAGATTCGCGTGGTGGCCCGGCGGGCGTCCCCGTGCAGGGCCAGATCCCCCCGGGTGTGCGCACGCACGAAGTTCTGCTCGTCCGGCTCGTCCAGGTCGGCCACCAGACGGACGGCGTCGTCGAGCATGGCCACCACGTGCGGGAACGCGTCGCGGAAGAAGCCGGAGATGCGGACCGTGACGTCGATGCGGGGGCGTCCGAGTTCCTCGAGGTCGATGACCGCGAGCTTGTTCACGCGTCGGGACTGCTCATCCCATTCGGGGCGAACCCCCAGGAGGGCGAGGACTTCGGCGATGTCGTCACCGGCCGTACGCATCGCGCTCGTCCCCCAGACCGACAGCCCGACCGAGGACGGGTACTCGCCGGTCTCGTCGAGGTAGCGCTGCAGGAGCGAGTCCGCCATCGCCTGGCCCGTCTGCCATGCGAGGCGGGAGGGAATCGCGCGGGGATCGACGGTGTAGAAGTTGCGGCCGGTCGGCAGCACATTGACCAGGCCGCGCAGCGGCGAGCCCGATGGCCCAGACGGGACGAACCCGCCGTCGAGCGCGTGCACGACCGCGTCCATCTCCGCCGTCGTCCCCGCCAGCCGGGGGACCACCTCGGACGCAGCGAACTCAAGTACCCGCACCACCTCGGGATCCGCGTGCAAGGTCTGCGCGTGTGCGGGATCCCAGTCGGCCTTCTCCATCGACTCGACGAGAGCGCGCGCCGCGGCCTCGAAGGCATCGACATCCGTGATGCCCGCATCGCCGGTCAGGCCGAGTGCCGTCCGGAGACCAGGGACGGCGTTGCCGACGCCGCCCCATACCTGGCCGGCGCGAAGGATGGCGAGGACCAGGTTCACGCGTGCCTCGCCCTCGGGCGCCTCGCCGAGCACGTGCAGACCGTCGCGGATCTGGGCATCCTTGATCTCACAGAGCCAGCCGTCGACGTGGAGCAGGAAGTCGTCGAAGTCGTCGTCCTCGGGGCGTTCATCGAGCCCCAGGTCCTGATGCATCTGGGCGGCCTGCATCAGGGTCCAGATCTCGCCGCGGATCGCCGGGAGCTTGCTCGGATCCATCGCGGCGATGTTGGCGTGCTCGTCCAGGAGCTGTTCGAGTCTTGCGATGTCGCCGTAGGACTCCGCGCGGGCCATCGGCGGCACGAGGTGGTCGACGATCGTGGCGTGGGCCCGGCGCTTGGCCTGCGCGCCCTCGCCCGGATCGTTGACCAGGAACGGATAGATCAACGGCAGATTGCCGAGGGTCGCGTCGGTCCCGCAGGCGGCGCTCAGGGCGGCGGTCTTGCCAGGCAACCATTCGAGCGACCCGTGCTTGCCCAGATGCACGACGGCATCGGCCTGGAACCCGTGCTCGAGCCAGCGATAGGCCGCGAGGTAGTGGTGGGTCACCGGAAGATCCGGGTCGTGGTAGATCGCCACCGGGTTCTCGCCGAAGCCTCGCGGTGGCTGGATCAGGATCACGACGTTGCCGGCGACGAGGGTGGCGAGGACCAGCTCGTCGTCATCGTTGACGAAGAGCGTGCCCGGCGCAGGACCCCATGTCTCCGCCATCCGCGCGCGCAGGTCCGCCGGCAGATCCGCCGTCCAGGCCGCGTACTCAGCGGCCGGGATGCGGACGTGGGCGTCCGTCAGCTGGGCCGAGGTCAGCCATTCCTCGTCCTGCCCGCCCGCCGCGATGAGGGCGTGGATCAATGCGTCTCCGGCGGCGCTCTCGTCCAGGTCGCTGTCCAGGATGCGCACCACGTCGTTGTCGGTCCCGAGGTGATAACCCTCAGCGCGCAAGCGTCGGAGCAGGCGGATCGCGGAGACCGGAGTGTCCAGTCCCACGGCGTTGCCGATGCGGGCGTGCTTGGTGGGATAGGCGGAGAGGACCAGGCCGACCTTCTTGTCCGCCGCGGGGGTCGTCGAGAGCCGGGCATGGTTCACGGCGATGCGGGCGACCCGATCGCAGCGCTCCGGATCGGCGACGTACCGCGGCAATCCGTCCTCATCGATCTCTTTGAACGAGAACGCGGTGGTGATGATGCGTCCGTCGAACTCCGGGATCGCGATCTGGGTCGCGGTGTCCAACGGAGTCACCCCGTCGTCCGACACCTCCCAGGCCGCGCGGGAGGTGGTCAGGCAGAGGCCCTGCAGGATGGGGATGTCGAGGGCCGCGACGCGCTGGACGTCCCAGGCCTCGTCCTCGCCGCCGGCGCTCACCGCCGCGGGCGTGGACCCGCCCGCGGCCAGGACCGTGACGATCAGCGCATCGAGCGTTGCCAGGGCTTCGTAGAGCTCGTCGGGAGCAGCACGCAGCGAGCCAGCGAAGATCGGGAGGCCGATCGCCTCCCCGGTGGCGTCGATGGCATCGGCGAGCGCGTGCGCGAAGGCCGCGTTTCCTGAGGCCTCGTGCGCGCGATAGAACAGCACGCCGACGCGTGGCTTGTCGCCCTCAGGGGTGCGATCACGTCGAGACCAGCCCCATGCGGGGATCGGCTGAGGGGATTCGAAGCCTTGGCCTGTGAGCAGCAGGGTGTCGCTGAGGAAGGCGTGCAAATGCGCGAGATTCGACGGACCGCCCTCGGCGAGATAGGCGTGCGCCTCGGTGGCGATACCGACCGGGACGGTCGAGAGCTCCATCAACTCCGCGCTGGGAGTCTGTTCGCCGCCCAGGACGAGGACGGGTGTCCCTGCCGCGCGGACGGTGTCGAGACCGGACCACACCTCGTCGGGGGAGCCCAGCATGCGCACCACGACGATCGCGGCGCGTGAGGTCACTCGGGTGAGCTCGGTGTCCGTGGCCCGAGCCGGGTTCGCCCAGACGTACGGCGATCCGCTGGCGCGAGCCGACAGGAGATCGGTGTCGGATGTGGACAGCAGCGCAATGCGGGCAGCGTCGGCCATGCGGGGTTCCTCCTCGGGGTTCTCGCCCCGTTGAACGGTCGGATTCACCCATGGCCAGTGTCTGGCTACGTGCTCAGGAGAGCACTCACAGTGGCGGAACCGCCCCGGACTTCTGCTCGACCGAGCAGGCACCGGGTTCCTGCACCACAGGCAGGCGAAAGCCTAGGGGATGGATGGGCCACAATCTCCTGCGTGTCCGCGCCGGTGTACCTCGTTCGCCATGGCCAGTCCGAGTGGAACGTCCTCCGCCTGACCCAGGGGCAGGTCGCCCATCCGCCGCTGACGGCTCGGGGCGCCGAGCAGGCCCGTCGGGCCGCCGCGCTCATTGTCACCGACCTCGCCGCGCGACCGGATGCCCGATCGCGGGCGGTCCGGGTCCACTCCAGCGATCTGGCACGTGCACGGGAGACGGCGGCGATCATCGCGCAGGCCCTCGACGCGCCCGTGCGCCTCGATGATCGCCTGCGGGAGCAACACCTCGGGAGCCTTCAGGGCAAGTCCTATGACGAGACCTGGGCCGAGGCCGAGCGGCACGACTGGTCCGATCCGTCCCTGCCCATCGCGGGCGGCGAGTCACTGCTCGAGGTGCGCCGTCGGATGGTGGCCTCGCTGTCGGACCTCGATCCGACCGAGATCAATGTGGTGGTGTCGCATGGCGATGCGATCCGCGCAGCGATCGCTCATGCCAACGGTGAGGAGTCCCACCAGGCAGCGTGGGTGGATGTTCCCAACGGCGCGGTGGCGCGGTTGGGTCCCGAGGTCTGCTGGCTCGGCTGAGGACCACCCTCAGCCGTCGACCCGCATCGGAAGACGCGGCGCGACCGCGGTCCCGAGCTGGATGCGCGCCCCGTACTCGTCGCGGATTCCCCAGTGCTCCGCGAGGCGGTCGGACTCGACGCGATAGATGTGGACCGTGGGCATCAGGTAGGTCTTCCCCGCGGCGCCCGCGCCGTGGACCTCGTCGACGCCGACACCGTGGGCGAGGGCGCGAACGACCACGCGGTCATCTGTGGCGAACGCATCCTCGATCGAGTAGCGGATCTGGAGGACGCCATGCACGATTCCGAGGATGTGGCGGTAGCCCGCGGGGCCGGGCGGCAGCGGGACCGGAGATCCGTGGTCCACGAAATCCGCGGTGACCGCATCGTCGAGGCAGTCGAAGTCTCCGGTATTGATGGCCGCGAAGACGGCAAGGGCACGTGACAGGGCGGGGTGGCTCATCGCTATCCTCTTTTCATTGGAACATCAATCCATTGGAATTGAAATCTAATGAATTCTTCGACAGCGCGCAAGCGCCCCTACGACGTCAGCCGACGCTCCGAGCAGAGTCGGCTGACCCGCCTTCGCGTCCTCGAGGCGGCTCGCGAGCTCCTGCTGACCGAGGGGTATCTCGCCATGACGGTTCCGGGCCTGGCGAAGCGCGCGGGTGTCAGCCCGCAGACCGTCTACAACCTGATCGGAGGCAAAGCCGAGGTGGTCAAAGCGGTGTACGACGACACGATCGCCGGAGACGACGACCCGACACCGCTCAGTGAGCGGCCGGCCTTCCGTGCGGTCCTCGACGCGGAGGACATCCGGGCCTACGCGGTGGCGTACGCCGCCTGGTGTCGCGAGCGCTTGGACCGGGTCGGGCCGCTGCTGGCGGCCATCATCGCTCGCGGCGCGGGCGCTGATCCCACGGTCGCGGACTTCATTGCCACGACCGAGGCCGAGCGGCGTCGGGGGAACGCCAACGGCCTACGCGGTTTGGCCGATCGCGACG
>JBQCJL010000336.1:0-4185 GCA_051952795.1 Marmoricola sp. | reverse complement strand
ATGAACCGGGTCGCTCCGTCCGGCCTGGTCGATCGCATCCTCGCCGGGCTGGCCGGCTCGCTGGAGGAGGCCGCGGCCGATCCGTCGCTGCGTCGTGCGGTGGAGGCGCAGATCAGCCGCTACCAGGCCCTTGTCGAGGCGGAGGTCAACCGCAGAGCGGCCGAGGTGCGCGATCCCGCCTACGTCGCGCAGCACACGGTGCGACCGAGCATCGAGAAGCTCGACTTCACCGCAGCGCGCAAGGCGGACCTGGAGCAGATGCGACGCGAGCTGTACCCGCTGGCCAGGCGGCTTGCGACCCACATGAGCAAGCAGCAGCATGCTCGAGGTCGCGGACCGCTCGACTTCCGGCGAACCGTGCGCGCCAGTCTCGGCAACGGCGGCGTTCCGCTGGACACCCACCACAAGCCCAAGCGACCGGGTCGCACCGACCTGGTCGTGCTCTGCGATGTCTCGGGCTCGGTCGCGAACTTCGCCAACTTCACGCTGATGCTGGTCTTCGCGTTGCGCGAGCAGTTCAACCGCGTGCGTGCCTTCACCTTCGTCGACGATGTTCACGAGGTCACCGATCGCTTCACGGTCGGCGGCGACCCGGTGCAGATCCTCGGTGACCTGGCGGCGAGCGCGCAGTACGCGAGCCTGTGGGGCCGGACGAACTACGGCCGCGCGTTCACCCGGTTCGAGGACGAGTTCGCC
This sequence comes from Marmoricola sp., assembly GCA_051952795.1. GTDB lineage: Bacteria > Actinomycetota > Actinomycetes > Propionibacteriales > Nocardioidaceae > Marmoricola. The sequence goes on along the minus strand of JBQCJL010000336.1, from coordinate 3,489 downwards.
GACGCGCTCACCCCTCGCACCAACCTGCTGATCCTCGGCGACGCCCGGAGCAACTACAGCGATCTGGGCCTGCCGATGCTCAAGAAGATGGCCTACGACGCTCGGAACTCGTGGTGGCTGAATCCCGAGTCGGCCAAGCATTGGAACACCGGGGACTCAGCGGCGCGCGACTACGGTGCCGTGGTCCCGATGCGGGAGTGCCGGAACCTGACGCAGCTCGGGGACTTCATCCACGAGCTGGCCTAGGCGGCTGACTACACCGCCTCGAGGCTGAAGTAGAAGGTGGCACCGCCGTTGTCCGGGGACTCCGCCCGCACCGACCCGCCGTGCAGATCCACGATCCGCGCGACCGACGCCAGGCCGAGCCCGTTGCCCGGGAAGTCCTGGGCGGTCGACAGCCGGACCATCGGCTTGAACAGAAGGTCGGCGTCACCCGCGTCGAATCCGACGCCGTTGTCGCTGACGTAGAACGTCGAGTAGGGCTTGTGGTGATCGGCTCGGCCCACCCTGATCCGGGCGACACCGGATCTGCCCGAGTATTTGAAGGCGTTCCCGACCAGGTTCCGCACCAGGATCTCCGCGAGCGCGGGATCGGCGATCACCTCGAGGTCGTCCTCGATCTCCACGTCGACGGGGTGGGAGCGCTCGGCCGCCCGCAGCTCGTCGGCGACTCGATGGGCGATCGCGGCCAGGTCCACGCGGGTGGGCTGCGGTTGACCGCGGGTGATCCGATACAGCGCGAGCAGCTGGTCGATCTGGTCGCCGACGCGCTCGCCGGAGGCCCAGATCGCCGTGGCGAAACGGCGGACCTCGGGGTCGGTCGAGGCGTCCATCACCAGCTCGGCGTACCCCATCATCGCGCCGAGCGGACTGCGCAGATCATGGATCACGGAGTGCAGCGCGCTCTCCAGCTCGTCACGCTCACTCGTCCGGCGGGCCACCTCGCCGCGCAGCTCGAGGTTCTCCAGAGCGACGGCGGCGCTGTTGGCCAAGACCTCCAACTTGCGGACCACCCGTTGCTCGGGGACGTGCTCCTCGCTCCAATACGCACCGAGGGCCCCGACGGGTGTGGTGGTCCCGATCGGCGCCATCGCGAGGCTGCGCACGAAGGTGGGCTTGTAGGCGTCGATCGGGACGCGTGGATCCTCGAAGATGTCCGGCACCACCGCGGTCTTGGAGTTGAGCATCGCCCATCCGCTGACGCACGCGGTCATCGGAAAGCGGCTGCCCTTCCAGAGCGGCCCGATCGCGTCCTCGTCGACATAGAAGCAGCGGCCGTCCTCGCGAAGCACGAAGGTCGCTCCATCCGCTCCGGTGAGCCGACGGACCGCAGCCGTCACGGTCGCGGTGATCTCGTCGACTGTGGTCGCCGCCGACAGCGCCGACACGGTCTCCGTCAATACCGAGGCGTCGTCGATGTTCGGCTGATGCATGTGCGCTCCCTCTCCCCCAGAGAGAGAATACGAGCCGTCCGGCTCCTGGGCTAGAAGCTCACCCGTGCGCGGACGCGTCAGGAGGACACGATGGGGGAGGCCTCGCGCCCGGTGGTGGTCGTCGCCGACGACGATGCCGATCTGCGGCCGTTGATCGCGGCGACGCTGCAGAAGGCCGGCTTCGCGGTCGAGGCCGTCGGGGGCGGCACCGAAGCACTCGCGGCCATCCGACGGCTACGCCCCGACCTCGCGGTAGTCGACGCGACCATGCCCGGACTCTCAGGCCAGCAGGTGATCGAGCGCGTCCGGTCGGACGAATCGTTGCGGGGTTGCCGGTTCATCCTGGTGACCGGTCACCGATCCCGCGACGGCGACGCCGACGACTACCTCGACAAGCCGTTCAGCCCACGCGAGCTGGCCGCGCGAGCCGAGGCGCTGCTCGGCTAGCGCGGCACCCGCACGAGCAACCGCCCGTGCACGCACTCGCACCGGAGTTCGTGCCCCGAGGTGATCACATCGCCGTCGAACTCGCGCGGCGTCTGGCTGTGCGAGCGCACCACCACGGTCCGGCCGCGCATGCGCGTGATGGTCTCGTCGTTGCGGGGACTCTTGGTCAGCACCCGGGCGGCCAGCGGCACCCACGACAGGAAGCGGCGAGGGTTGAGCAGCACCACGTCGATCTGTCCGTCGTCGATGCGCGCCTGAGGCATCAAGGGCATGCCGCCCTGGAGGTTGCCCACGTTGCCGATCACGACCGTGCGGGCGCGATGCTTGGTGACGGGCCCGTCGTCGACCGAGATGTCCAGACGGATGGCGGGATACATCAGCGCCTTGAGCGCGGAGAGCACATAAGCCAGCCATCCCACGCGCTTCTTGATGTTCTCGTTGACGCCCGCCATGATCGCGGCGTCGAAGCCCATCCCGGCCATCACCAGGAAGGTCGCGTCGTCCATGTTGTCGCCGCTGACCCGCACCATGTCGATCGCGCGATCCTGGCCGTTGAGGCCCACGTCGACCGCGGCACGCAGGTAGAGCGGGATCCCGATGTTGCGAGCGAGCAGGTTGCCGGTACCGGCCGGCACGATCCCGACTGGGATGCCCGTCCCGGCCAGCTCGTCGCACACCGCGCGCAGCGTTCCGTCGCCACCGACCGCGAGGACCACGCTCGCACCCGCGACGGCCGCCTCGTGGGCCATCCGGAAGCCGGTGTCCTCCTCGGTGGTCTCCCACCACAACACCTCGGAGTAGCCGGAGTCGGCGGCCATGGAGCTGACCATGGCCCTGAACTGACCAGGATCGGCGATCTTGACCGGGTTCAGCACGACGCCGAGTCGGCGATCGGTCTGCGGGAAGACCTCGGGCAACGGCAGCGCCCCGTAGGCCACGGATCGCGGTCGAGGATCGAAGAAGAGGATGCCGCCCAGGGTCACCACCCCGCCGACGAGCCAGCCGCCGACGACGTCGGACGGGTAGTGCACGCCCAGCACCAGGCGGTCCAGGCTGACCAGCAACACGACGAGCACCGCCGCGCCGATCACCGGTCGCCGCAGCCCGCGCTTGCGGATGAACATCGTGGCGATCACGATCACGCAGCCGCAGGCGGCAGCAGCGGTCGCGACATGGCCGGAGGGGAACGACCACCCGGACACGATCTGGACCGGATGCTCGAAGATCGGGCGATGACGGTGCGTCAGTGCCTTGAGCGCGCTGGCGCCGAGCCGAGCGACCGCCAGGACTCCGACGATCCAGACCGCCGCCCGCCGGTGCTTGTTCAGCACCAGCGCGATCGCGCCGACCACGCCGATGCCGTCGAGGACGTCCGGCTGCAGCACGCTCGCAATCACCTTGGCGGCATCGCGGATGGTCGAGGAGTCGGCCGCCCACCGCTGAAGCGCCTTGCTGAGGGCGTGATCGCCAGGGAGGCCGACGTGGCCCGCGACCAGTCCGGTGAGGCCCGCGAGCAGGACCGCCACCGCGACGCTGGCCCACCGCAGGACACGCGCAATTACAGCGTCAGTCACGTCGTTCGTCCGTTCCTTCGCCAGCGGGGGGTCTG
>JBQCJL010000335.1:0-2209 GCA_051952795.1 Marmoricola sp. | reverse complement strand
ACATCCCGTACGCGCCGTACGGACGACGCGGTCTGCTCGACGTCTACACCTCCGACGTGACGCCGTCCTCGGGCGCACCCGTGCTGCTGCAGATCCACGGCGGCGGCTGGACGATCGGCAAGAAGGAGGAGCAGGGCCTCATGCGGATGCACCGGCTCGCCGAGCTCGGTTGGGTCTGCGTGGCCGCGAACTACCGCCTCTCCCCCAAGTACCGCTTCCCCACGCACATCATCGACGTCAAGCGGGCGATCGCCTGGGTTCGCGCCAACATCGCGGAGTACGGCGGCGACCCGGCCTACCTGGTGCTGACCGGCGGTTCGGCGGGCGGACACCTCTCCTCCCTCGCCGCCCTCACGCCGAACGAGCGCGCCTGGCAGCCGGGGTTCGAGCGGGCGGACACCTCGGTCGCGGCGTGCGTGCCGTTCTACGGCGTCTACGACATGTTCGGCGAGGACAACGACCCGTACACGGTCGGACTCCGCGACGACATGCTCACCAAGCGCGTCTTCGCCCTCGATCCGCCTGCGGTCATGGACGACTTCCGCTCGGCGTCGCCGATCCACCAGATCCATGCCGACGCGCCGGACTTCTTCGTGCTCCACGGCGAGAAGGACACCCTGGTGAGCGTCAGACAGGCGCGCGCCTTCGTCGCGAAGCTGCGCAGTCAGACGCCGGCGTCGGTGACCTACGCCGAGCTCCCCGGCGCTCAGCATGCCTTCGAGGTATTCGGATCGATCCGCAGCGACCACGCCATTCGCGGGGTCGTGCGGTGGTGCCAGTGGCACCGCGAGCGGTGGCTCAAGAACCGCTGATCCGCTTGCGGTTCGAACGTTTGTTCGATAGAATGGGGCATGGCCCGCCGCTCCCGTGTCACTGATCCCGTGGATCAGACGCAGCTCGCGGGTTTTGCCATGCGACGGCGCGAGCGTTCGCAACTCGAGGTCGAGGACTTGCTCGAGGCGTTGGATTGGGCGCTGCGTCATCCCGCGTTGGACCCCGAGCCTCATGCTGCAGTCCAGGCTGCTGTCGATCAGGGCTGGCTCGCCTCCCCCGCTGCACGTGCCGACGCCCTCGACGCCTTCGTGTCCGGCGAGTTCGACGACCCGTGGACGCCGTCGGTCGACTGGTCCTCCTTCGCCCCCTTGGCGGCCGCCATGGGCCGCTCGACCGCGGCCGGCAAGGCCCTGGTCAACGATGCGCTGGTGCTCGCGGTGCGGATGCCGAAGCTGTTCGACGCGGTTCGCGCCGGGCAGGTCGAGGTGTGGCGCGCCCGGCGGATCGCTCAGGCGGTGCGCATGCGTCCGGTCGACGTCGCCGAGCACATCGATGCCGAGGTGACGCCGGTGGCGGATTCGATCGGGCTGTCCCGCTTGGAGGCACTGATCGACGCGGCGATGCTCAAGCTCCACGCCGAGGAGCGCGAGCTCGAGGTCGAGGCGGCCCGCGAGTCGCACGGCGTCGAGCTGTTCGAGTCATTCCACGGCTTCCACGGCAGTGGGGTCGTCCCGGTCGCGGAGATGCGGATCTGCGGTGACATCAAGGATCTGACCGCCTTCGATGCGACCGTCTCCAGGATCGCGGCCATCCTCGGCGAGCGGGAGCGGCGATCCGGGGTGTTCCCCGAGCCACTGGAGGCCCGCAAGGCGCGTGCAGTCGGCCTGCTCGCCGATCCGCATCTGGCGTCGGCGCTGCTGGACGGCGCGCGACTGGAGGACCTGCGCACCGTGCATGCCATCCAACTGGTGGTGCACATGACGGCCGACCAGGCCCGCAACACGGTGGCGGAGTTCGACCCCGTGGTCTCGGTCGACAGCGCACTGCGAGCCCGCGTAGCCGAGCTGGTCGCGGAATGGTGCAACCGACCCGAGAGCGCGTTCAAGGTTCTTCCCGTCGTCGACCTCAACGAGCACACGGAATCGTCGAGCGATGCGGTGACGGAGGCGATGAGTCGGCGAGCGCGTCTGCGCACGCCTACCTGTGTCTTCCCGTTCTGCGACCGGCACTCCCGTAGCTGCGACGTCGACCACCGCGTGCCGACCGGCGACGGACTCGGCCAGCACGGCAGCTCCTGCGACTGCAACCTCGTGCCGCTGTGCCGTCGTCATCACCGCCTGAAGACCTTCGCCGGCTGGTCCTACACGCCCATCGAGGCGAATGTCTGGCTCTGGACCGATCCCTATGGCAGGCAGTACCTCCGCGATCACCACGC
>JBQCJL010000334.1:0-16338 GCA_051952795.1 Marmoricola sp. | reverse complement strand
GCGTCAGAAGGTGCACGGTCGGCGTCAGAAGGTGCACGGTCGACCGCAACACGGGCAAGGTCGGCGGTCAGGCGGTCAGGCGGGCAGCTTCGGCGGTGCGGGCGGTCCCGTGCGGGGCTGCCGCGCCGCGGGCCGTCGGGGCGGGACGGGGGTCGACGGCCAGCGGCGGGGGCCGCTCCACAGCGTCGGCGGTGCGTCGAGGAGGTAGGCGAGTGCCAGCGCGGACTGGTCGTAGTTGACGCGCCAGCCGCGGAAGTGGGGCCAGGCCTCGTCGGCGGAGCGCTCGATCGGATAGCCGACCGCCTGGAGATCGGCGACCGCCGCCGCGAACTCCTCGTACGACACGGAGATCGGCGCATCCGGATCGGCCTCGGCGGGCAGGGACAGGCCGCTGGTCTCGGCGATCTCCCGCAGGGTCTCGAAGCCCATGCGCAGGCACAGCCGGGCGGACAGCTTGGGCTCCAACGACGGCGCCACCGACAGGTGCATCGCAGCGGCATCCATGATCGCGATCAACGAGGTGAGCCAATGGGCCCAGGCATGCGAGGACCGGAACCTCACGAGGGCCAGATACGTGGTGTGCGACTCCGCCACCTCCGACGCCCAGCGCTCCCACGTCGTGAAGAGCTCGTCGAGGATCGGCCGGGTGTCACCGTCGTAGATGCCCCACTTGGTCCGGATGAGCAGCTCCGGCCCCCAGGCCGGGACCCCGGATCGCGACACCAGCAGACTGACCTCGGTCTCCCGCTTGTTGAAGGCCGCGTAGAAGACCGGCAGATACCCGACCTGCAGGCCGACCACGATGAGGCCGGTGAACGCCGCGACCCCTTCGAGCACGCTGCTGCTGAAGCCGTGGGGCGCGGCGTAGCCCAACGTGAACATCGATGAGCTCGAGGCAGCAAGCGCATCTCCCAGCGAGTGCGGATGCGACGGCAGCATCAGCAGCGCCAAGGCGCCATCGAGGAGCGCGATCCATACGGCGAGCCGGAGGAGGAGCCCCAGCGGCGCCTGCCACGCGAGGATGTGATCGCGAGTCTCGTAGGCCTGGACCTTCTTGCTCGCGATCCGGAAGAGATGGTCGAGCACGCGCTCGGTCCACCGTGAGATCCGCGAGTCGACGTGACGGGGAACGATGAGGGTCCCGATCACACTCGCCCAGGTGACGGCGAACAGCAGCAGGCCGCACGCGAATCCGATCCAGTCCAAGGCCACAGCTCATTTAAGCGCCCTCCCTGGTTTCGCGTGTGCGTCTGTGCCTAGGGTCGTGATCGGAACCAGTCCAACGCTGAAGGAGTGCACCATGCCGGTCTCGAAAGGCACTGCCGAATGGCGGGGCGACATCCCGACGGGGACAGGGGAGTTCACCGCCGGTGACTCGCTGTCGGGCGGGTATACCTACAAGTCCCGCTTCGAGGACGGGCCGGGCGGCAACCCGGAGCAGTTGATCGCTGCGGCGCACGCGTCCTGCTTCTCGATGGCGCTCGCGAGCGCACTCGGCAAGGCGGGCTACACCCCGACGAGCATCCGGACCGAGGCCGCGGTGACCCTCCGCCCGGTCGACGGCACCCCCACCATCACCACTATCGCCTTGACGGTCCGTGGCTCCGTCCCCGACCTCAGTGCCGAGGAGTTCCAGGAGCAGGCCGAGGGCGCCAAGGCAGGCTGCCCGGTCAGCCGTGCCCTCGCCGGCGTCGCCGAGATCACCCTGAACGCGGAGCTCGACTAGTTGGGCCGTGTCACCTCTCGCCGCCGCGTCATGCGCGTGCGCGCCGGCGCGGCCGTGGAGCGGGTCGACACGCTCGCCGTCGAGGAGCCGCTGGAGATCCGGGTCAACGGCTCGCCCCTGGCGGTGACCATGCGGACCCCGGGTGACGACTTCGACCTCGCCGCCGGGTTCCTCGTCAGCGAAGGTGTGGTGCAGAGCGCGGATCAACTGCGCGAGATCCGCTACTGCGCGGGAGCCACCGACGAGGGGCTGAACACCTACAACGTGGTCGATCTCGTACTCGACGGCGGGGTAGACCTGCCGTCCGGGATCGAGCGGAACTTCTTCACCACGTCGTCCTGCGGCGTGTGCGGCAAGGCCTCGCTTGACGCGGTGCGCACGCAGTCAGCCTGGGGGATCGCCGACGACGCCCTGGCGGTGACGACCGGGCTGCTCGCCGGCCTTCCCGACAAGCTGCGCGCGGCACAACGCGTCTTCGACACCACGGGCGGCCTCCACGCGGCCGGGCTCTTCGATGTCGAGGGGGAGTTGCTCGCGGTCCGCGAGGACGTCGGCCGGCACAACGCGGTCGACAAGGTGATCGGCGACGCCTATCGCGCAGGTCGGCTGCCCTTGCGCAACACGGTCCTGATGGTCAGCGGGCGGGCGTCCTTCGAGCTCGTCCAGAAGGCGGTGATGGCTGGGATCCCCGTCCTGGCCGCCGTGTCCGCTCCCTCATCGCTCGCCGTCGAGCTGGCCGAGGACGCCGGTCTGACCCTGGTCGGGTTCCTGCGCGGAGACTCCATGAACGTCTACAGCGCCGTCCACCGCGTCACGCATCAGCCCGCGAAGTCACCACGCTGACGTGCGAGCCGGACGGCGGCCGCGCCGGCCACCACGGCGAAGAATCCGGCGATCACCAGCAGGCCGATGCGCGCCGACGTGCGCTCACTCGGCAGCACGAACGCCGCGATCACGAGGCCGACGACGAGGTGGAAGATCGTCGTCACGATGAGCACCGAGGCCACCCACCGACGCACACGGTTGAGGGACGCGCGCTCCGCAGCGAACTCCGCCGCACTCAGCCGCGGCTTGCCGAGGTCCGCAGGGTCCATCAAGTGCCGCGGACGCTTCCGCTGCCGGGCCTCGAGCTCGCCCATGGACTACTCCTTCGGAGAATACTTAGTGCACTAATCATTGGTAGTCTACGGGTATGGCTGAGACCGCGACAAATCCCACCGGCGAGAACGTGCTCGCCCTCGAGCAGCAGGTCTGCTTCGCCCTCGTCGTGGCGGCCCGCACCGTGGTCGGCGTCTACAAGCCGGTGCTGGCCCCTCTCGGTCTGACGCACCCGCAATACCTCGTGATGCTCGCGCTGTGGGGTGAGCAGCCGCTGACGGTTCGCCGCCTCGCCGACCTGCTCCAGTTGGATCCGGCCACCCTCTCGCCGTTGCTCAAACGCCTCGAGGCGCTGGGCTACGTCGAGCGCCGTCGGGACCCCCAGGACGAGCGCTCGCTCGCGGTCAGCCTGACCGCCGAGGGCCAAGCGCTGCGCGACCAGGCGCTGAACGTGCCGCCGGCCATCGTCGAGAGGCTGGGCATCGATCTGGCCGAGCTGAAGAGCCTCCAGGCTCAGCTCACCCGCGTGATCGGTGCGGCGACCGCCGCCCTCGCCGAGACCGAGGAGCGCTAGAGCTCGACGAGCGCGGCGAGCCGGTCGAGCGAGGCCCGCAACTGGTCCGGGCCCGTGCGACGGGCGCGCGGGAGCCGGTTCGCGTCGGTGAGGTTCGTCCAGTCGTAGGTATGGGTGACGCGCGTGATCACGTCGTCGACCGGCTCGAGCTCCCACCGCCACAGGTGGCCCGGCGACGCCTTCCCGGGCTCGTTGGGCAGCCAGGCGATCAGCCTGCCCTCCTCGAACTCGACGATGCGGTTCTCCCGGACGGCGCCGTCCTTGGTGAGCGTCATCCGGAAGACATCACCGACCGCGGTGACCCGCTGCCCCGTCGCCGCCTCGCTCAGGTTGTCGTTCCCATCCCACCGCGGCTGCTGCGCCGGATCGGCGATGAGCTCGAAGATCGCGGCGGCCGGCGCAGCGATCTCCCGGCTCGCCGACACGACCGTCACCTCGTCCATCAGAGCTGCTCGACCTTGAGCTCACCGTCCGCGTACCGCTGACGGAGCACCTTCTTGTCGAACTTGCCCACGCTCGTCTTGGGAACCTCGTCGATGAACGCCCACCGCTCGGGAAGCTGCCACTTGGCGACCGAGTCGGACAGGAAGTCCCGCAGGCTCGTCGGGGTGGCGCCAGCACCCTCCTTGAGGACGACGTTGGCGAGGGGGCGCTCGCCCCACTTGTCGTCCTCGACGCCGATCACCGCCGCCTCGAGGACGTCGGGGTGGCCCATCAGCGCGTTCTCGAGGTCGACCGAGCTGATCCACTCCCCGCCGGACTTGATCACGTCCTTGGCGCGGTCCGTCAGGCGGATGTAGCCGTTCGGCGTGATGGAGCCGACGTCGCCGGTGCGCAGCCAGCCGTCGTGGAACTTGCTCGCCATGTCGTCCAACTCCGCCTGGGACTCGTTGCCCATGGCCAGGTAGCTGCCTGTGATCCAGGGTCCTCGCAGCTCGATCTCGCCGACGCTCTCGCCGTCCCAGGGCACGACGTCGCCGGCGGCATCGGTCAGTCGGGCTTCGACACCCCCGACGATGCGACCCTGCGCCAGGCGGTAGCTGTAGTAGTCGGGATCGTCGCGGCTGAGGCCGGCTGGCTCGACGGCGACCGAGGCCAGCGGCGAGGTCTCGGTCATGCCCCAGCCCTGCAGGATGTCGATCCCGTAGCGGTCCCAGAAGCCGTGCAGGAGGCTCGGCGGCACCGCCGATCCGCCGATCAGGAACTTCTTGACCGAGGAGAAGTCGTGGCCGCCCTCGTCGAGCTTGCGGAGCATGTCCGTCCAGATGGTCGGGACGCCCGCTCCGTAGGTGGCCTTCTCCTGCTCGGCGAACGGCACGAGGTGCTCGGCCTGGAGGAAGCGATCGGGCATCAAGAGGTTCAGGCCCGAGTAGAAAGCGGTGTACGGGTAGCCCCAGGCGTTGGCGTGGAACAGCGGAACCACCAGCAGCACCCGATCGGTGGCGTTGACGCCGATGATGGCCGCCGAGCTCATCGAGTGCAGCACGTTGCTGCGGTGCGAGTACGCCACGCCCTTGGGGTTACCGGTCGTACCGGAGGTGTAGCAGAGGCCGGCGGCGTCGTTCTCGTCCAGGTCCTCGGGCCAGTCGTAGGTCTCCGGCTGGTCCAGCAGGAGGTCGTCCCACCGATGCACGCCCTGAACGTGCGGGATCGCGCGCAGCGTCTCGATCGTGTCGTCGTCGACGGGTCCGTTGACGATCACGTGCTCCACCCCGGTGATGTGTTGCAGCTGGGGCATGAGCAGCGGGAGCAGGGTGTTGTCCGCGACCACGACCCGGGCGCCGCCGTGATTGGCGACGTAGACGAGCTGCTCGGGGAAGAGCCGGATATTCCAGGCGTGGAGGACGGCGCCCATCGAGGGCACGCCCAGGTACACGGTCAGGTGCTCGGCGTTGTTCCACATGAACGTGGCCACGCGGTCATCGCCGGAGACCCCGAGCGCGCGCAGGCCGTGGGCGAGGCGTGCGGCGTCCTTGCCGATCTCCGCGAACGTGGTCCGACGTGTGCCGTCACCGGTCCAGGTGACCACCTCGCTGGTGGCGTGCACGGTGCTGCCGTAGCGGAGGAGCTGGCTGATGAGGAGGGGCGGCGTTTGCATCGTCGAGCGCATGGGGCTACCTAAGCACCGCTGCCTCGCGGCCACTAGTGATCCCTGCACAAATCCCACGCCGACCTTGCAGCTCTTGACGCCGACCTTGCACGTAATAACGCCGACCTTGCAGCTATTGCGGTCGTACCACCTGCTCGGCGAGGTGCCCGGGGGCGAGCAGGCAGTACGAGTCGGTCAGCAGCTCGCCGAGCTCCTGCCAGTCGGTCGCGTCGTCGAGGAGCATCCCGATGACGTTGGGTCCCCAGTCAGCCTTGAAGTAGGGCGGGCCGAGGTGGGCGAAGGCCATCACCTCGCCCGGCTCTCCGCGGAAGATGATGCGGAACAGTCCGTCCTCTCCGCCGAAGACATGCGCGATCGTCGCCTCGCCGACCCGCCAGCGGATCCCGACCCACGCGTCCTCTTCGCGACACTGAGGCAGATCGGCGACGAGGTCGCGGAGTCGTTCGACCATGGCTGGAGGAACCTCCGGCCGCTGCTTCTTCGCCACCCCGCCAGCCTTTCACTTCGGCGGCAGCTAGTGGATCCTGCTCATCCAATCGGTGGGGACGCGTCCGCGCGGCCCGGGCACCGGCTGGTCGCTGGGGTGGCTCTGGGGATCCGATAGCCGCGGCCCCTCCGTGTAGGCGTTCTCGCGGTAGTTCCAGAACCAGTCCTCGGCGGGTTCGAAGCTCTGGATGATCGGATGGCCCGACTCGGCCGCATGACGGCTGGCGTGCTGCTCGGGCGAGCTATCGCAGCAGCCGATGTGACCGCACAGCGCACAGCGCCGGAGGTGCACCCACCAGCCGTCCGCCGCCTCGCATTCGACGCAGCCCGTACCACTGGGAGGCACGCCGGGATCGATGCCGGCGGTCACTGCAGGTACTTCTCGACCTCGTCGACCGGCCGGACCTCGGCCTCCTCGGGATTCTCGCCGGCCTCGCGGCGTGCTTGGCGCTGCCGCAGCAGATCCCAGCATTGGTCCAGTTGCTCCTCGAGCTCTCGCAGGCGCCGGCGATGCTCGGTCGAGGCGCCCTCCTCGCGCAGCCGATGCTCCTCGGCGACGAGCTCGTTGATGTGGCTGAGAACGGTCTGGTCTTCCATGGCCCCTCCTAGGGCACGAGTGCGGACAAGGTCTCTGCGGCGGGCCGGGCGACTGCCTCGGTGAAGGCGGTACCGGCCCAGAGATGGAGGTGTTCGGCGCAGCCGGCGGCGGCCGCCGCTCGCCGTATCGGCTGCGTCAGGTGGTGCAGTGCGGGGTAGCCGAGGGGTGCGTCGGGATAGGCGTCGATGAATTCGTTGCGGATGCCACGCGCCGGCCGTCCGGTGAAGGCACGCGTGATCGTCGTCGGGCGATCGGCGAATGTCGCGAGAGCGCGCTGATGGGTCGCCGACGTGCCTGCCTCCGGCGCGAGCAGCAGTGCGGTGCCGACCGCGACCGCCGCCGCGCCTGCGATCAATGCGGCCTCCACATCGCTCGCGGTGCCGACCCCTCCGCCGGCGATGACAGGAAGCGACGTGCGGACTGACACCTGGCTGACCAGGGGCGCGAGTCCGATGTCGGCCAGCGGGCGCTCGGGGGTGAGGGTGCCGGAATGTCCCCCGGCGCCCGGTGCCTGCAGGACCAGCAGGTCGAAGCCCGCTTCCTGGGCGAGCAGCGCCTCGTCGACCGATGTCACGGTCTGGGCTAGCAGGACGCCGGCGCGACGCAGGGCGTTGACCGCGGCGATGTCCGGGACGCCGAAGGTGAAGGAGACCACCGGCGGTGGCGACTCGAGCAGCACGTCGAGCTTGTCGAGCCAGCCGTCGTCGTCGGCCGCGGCCTCAGCCGGCAGCTCGACCTCGTACCTCGCGGCTAGAGGGAGCAGCCGTTCGCGATAGGCGCTGTAGACGCTGGCGTCGATCTCGAGGCGCTGCGGGACGAAGAGGTTCACGCCGAAGCGCTCCGTGTGCTGCCTCGTCTGCGCGAGCTGGTCGGCGAGGTCGTCCGCCGTTCGATAGCCCGCCGCGAGGAAACCGAAGCTGCCCGCGCTCGCGGCCGCCGCGACGAGTGCAGGCGTGGTCGGGCCGCCCGCCATCGGCGCGGCGAACACGGGGGTGTCGGCTCCGAACGCCTCGGGCAGCATCCGCGGACCTAGGCGGGTGCGACGCGCGAGCGGCCGTCATCGGTGCGGTAGCCCAAGGCGTGGCTGGGGCAGCGATCGATCGTCGCCACGAGGTCATCGACGCGAGCCTCGGCGGGCGTGATCCACGGCCGCTTCTGGGGATCGAATACCTGCGGAAGGCCGCCGACACACTCGGCGGCGTGCTGGCAGCGCCGGGGCTCCCAGGTGACGACGATGCCGGGGGCGGGGTATTCGAGGATCTGCGCGCGCTCCGAACCCTCTGCCATCGCAACCTCCCTCAGTCGGCCTCCTCTGCAGCGTACGACCTCGGCGAGGATCAGGCGCTCGGACCCTGCTTGCGGACATCGGCCACCGACTGCATCGCCGTGCGCAGATCCTCGAGCCATTCGTCCTGATGACGTCCCACCAGGCGCACGCACCAAGCCAGCGCGTCCGCGCGCGACTTGGCGACGCCCGCGTCCACCAGCGTGTCGAGCACCAGTCGCTGGGGCTGACGCAGCCGCGTCATGACCGGAGCGGCGACGTGGGTCCACAGCTCCTCGTGGTCACCCACCCGGACGCCCCAGGAGACCTTCCGCTCGAAGCGGTGCTGAGCCTCGCGCGCGATCTCCATGCGCGCCTCGCGGGTGTCCTCACGGAATGCCCGGGCTCGTCCCGACCGCATCTCCGCGGCCTCGGCCTCCGAGGCATCGGGGGCAATCTCGACGTCGGCGATGGTGAGGATCACGGTGATCTCCTCGCGATCGACGGTGATCCCCGGCGCCGCCGTTCTCCACTCTTCGGGAAGCCGGCCGTTGAACCAGCCCCGCACTCGTTCCAGCGCTTCATTTGTAATCATGTAATCATCATTACACCCGGCGTCAAACGGGTGGGAATTAATTCATTCTTCAACTAGTTTGAGTGACCATGAAGAACATCGGGTTCCTCTCCTTCGGTCACTGGTCGCCGTCGCCGTACTCCAAGACGCGCAGCGCGAGCGACTTCCTGCATCAATCGATCGACCTCTCCGTCGCCGCGGAGGAGATCGGTCTGGACGGCGCCTACTTCCGGGTGCACCACTTCGCTCAGCAGGCCGGCTCGCCGTTCCCGCTGCTGTCGGCGATCGGCGCCCGCACCAGCCGCATCGAGATCGGCACCGGCGTCATCGACATGCGCTACGAGAACCCGCTGTACATGGCGGAGACCGCGGGTGCCGCGGACCTGATCGCGGGCGGACGACTCCAACTGGGCATCAGCCGCGGGTCACCGGAGCAGGTCATCGAGGGCTATCGCTACTTCGGCTACGCGCCGGCTGAGGGTGAGACCGACGCAGACATGGCGCGCAAGCACACGGAGGTTCTTCTCGAGGTGCTCAAGGGCGAAGGCTTCGCCGAGCCGAACCCGCGCCCGATGTTTCCCAACCCGCCGGGACTCCTGCGTCTGGAGCCGCACTCCGAAGGTCTCCGCGACCGGATCTGGTGGGGTGCCGCTACCGACGCGACGGCTGTCTGGGCAGCGGGGCTGGGCATGAACCTGCAGTCCTCCACCCTCAAGTTCGACGAGACCGGCGAGCCGCTGCACGTGCAGCAACGCAAGCAGATCGAGGCGTATCGCGAGGCCTGGAAGGCAGCCGGCCACGAGCGTGAGCCGCGCGTCTCGGTGAGTCGCAGCATCTTCGCGATCACCAACGACCTGGACCGGCAGTACTTCGGGCAGGACCGGCGCTCGACGGACCAGTTCGGCGACATCGAGCCGAACGTCCGCGCCGTGTTCGGCCGCTCGTACGCAGCCGAGCCGGATGTGCTCATCGCGGAGCTCGCCAAGGACGAGGCGATCGCCGCCGCGGACACGCTCCTGCTGACCATCCCGAACCAGCTCGGCGTCGACTACAACGTGCACGTGCTGGAGAGCATCCTCCAAGAGGTCGCACCGGGTCTGGGCTGGCGCTGAGCGAGCACAAGGACGACAGATTCGTCGCCCTCGCGTCAGTTCACACGCTCACGGGCGCATCCAGGCCCCGATATCTGTAGTCGCTGTGTCGCGCTCGGCTAGCGTCGCCGTATGAGTGTCACGATCACCGCGCTGCGCTCCGAGGACCACGACGAATGGCTCGAGCTCTGGCATGGCTATCTCGACTTCTACGAGACCGAGCTGGACGAGGCCGTCACCCGGTCGACCTTCGAGCGGCTGACCGTCGGGTCCGAGCTGCACGGCGCGATCGCGCGCGACGGGGAGGGCCGTGCGGTCGGGATCGTGCACTGGCTCGCCCATCCGGCGACGTGGACGGCCAGCACCTACTGCTACCTCGAGGATCTGTTCGTGGCGCAGGACGCCCGAGTCTCCGGCACCGGCACCGCACTGATCCAGCACGTGCGTGCGTGGGCCACCGCCGCGGGCTCGTCGAAGGTCTACTGGCTGACGGGCGAGACGAACCTGGTAGCTCGGGGCCTGTACGACCAGGTGGCCGACCGCAGTGGCCTGATCCAGTACGAGATCAAACTCTGAGTCAGCGGCTGCCCTTGCGCCTCTTCTTGGGCGGCGGCTGCTCGGCGCGTGAGCTGCGCTCCGTTCGGCCCCGCACGATGCCGATGAAGTCCTCGATGCGCGGATCCTCGTTGTCGACGCGCCATGCCAAGCCGATCTGCGACTCCTCGCCATCGACGAGCGGTCGCGCCACGACGTCCTTGCGGTGATGGAGGCGAGCGACCGACATCGGGAGGACGACGTACCCGGTGCCGGCAGCCACGGTCTCGACTGCTTGCTTGACGGTCAGGCCGGACCGGTCGAGCTCGAGCTCGTCGGCGAGGTCCGCGATCGTGATCTCGTCGAGGACCGACAGCACGTGGTCCCGGGACACGACCACCACGGGCACCTCGCGGTAGAGCGGGATCAGATGCAGTCCGTCGCGATCGATCGGGAGCCTGACGAAGCACATGTCGGCCGCGTCCGATCGGAGCACGTCGGTCTGGACATCCTCGTCGACGGGTCGCAGCTCGAGCTGATCCCTCGAGCGCTCGCCCCAGAGGCGTGCCCACTTGTCCGGAGTCACCCCGGCTACGAAGGCGACGCGAAACGGCTCCACAGTGGGTCAGGCTAACGCTGGTTACGCTTCGCCTATGTCGCAGAGCATGAAGCCCGAGGTCGCCGCCAAGAAGCTCGGCGTCTACCTGCCCGCGACGCCCGAGGAGTTCCGGTCAGGACCGATCACGCGCGAGCAGCTCAACGCGCTCCAGGCGGATCCGCCCCAGTGGCTCCTCGACCTGCGCGCCGACGGGCCCCACCCGCGATCCGTGGTGGCCGGCAAGCTCGGCATCTCCAACAGCGGCCTGGCCCGTGCCGGCGTCTCCGATGCGATGACCACCGCGGAGATCACGGCGCTTCTCGCTGAGATGCCGCCCTGGTTGGAGGCCGAGCGTGCCACCCAGGCTGAGGTGCGGCAGGAGAAGATCAGGCTTCAGCAGCGGACTCGCCAGAAGTAGAACCGGTTCTAAGATGCCGGCATGGCCTTCGTGATCGACCATGTCGTGGACATCGATGCTCCGCCCGCCACCGTGTGGGGTGTCCTCACCGACTTCGCGAGGTACGGCGAGTGGAACCCGCTCGCCGTCGAGTGCCGGACGTCCCTGGTGCCCGGTGAGCCGATCGACATGATGGTGCGGCTGGGACCCGGACCGCTGCGCCGTCAGCGCGAATGGATGCGGACCCACACGCCCGGTCGTGAGTTCAGTTACCGCATGAAGCCGGTGCCCGGAGGCGCACTGCGCAGTCTTCGCACGCAGGAGCTGACCGAGATCGAGGGCGGCCGGACCCGCTACACGGCTCACTTCGAGATCCGGGGGTGGCTCCAACCGGTGGTGACGCTGCTGCTTGGCCGCGCCTTGCGTCAGGGCTTCGACGGCGTGGCCGAGGGTCTGCGCGCCCGCGCCGAGGCCGCCTGACTCTTGCGCCGGGCTGAGCCCATCCATCAGGCTCAGCGCGAGGTGCTCATCCGCAGCGCCAAAACCTGACACATATTCAGATATGGTGCTCTCGTGACCCCAGACAAAGCTGACGTGATCGTCGTGGGAGCTGGCCTCGCCGGACTCGTCGCGACCCATGAGCTGGTGAAGGCCGGCAAGCGCGTGCTCATCGTCGACCAGGAGAACGAGGCCAATCGCGGTGGCCAGGCGTTCTGGTCTCTGGGCGGGCTCTTCTTCGTGGACTCGCCCGAACAGCGCCGCACGGGCATCAAGGACTCCGTGGACCTCGCCCTGCAGGACTGGTTCGGAACCGCACAGTTCGATCGCGAACGCGAGGACTTCTGGCCCCGCCAGTGGGCGCAGGCCTACGTCGAGTTCGCCGCCGGCGAGAAGCGGCAGTACCTCTACGACCTCGGCTTGAAGGTCCTCCCCATCGTCGGGTGGGCTGAGCGTGGTGACGGCCGCGCCGGGGGTCACGGCAACTCGGTTCCCCGCTTCCATCTGACCGCGGGCATCGGCCCCGAGGTCGTGCGGGTCTTCCTCGAGCCGGTCGAAGCCGCGGAGCGCGCGGGCACGGTGACCTTCGTCCACCGCCACCGCGTCGACGAGCTCGTCGTCGAGGGCGGTGCGTGCGTCGGCGTTCGGGGAGCGGTGCTGGCGCCCTCCACTGAGCAGCGCGGCGTGGCCTCCAACCGCGACGTGATCGGCGACTTCGAGCTCCGCGCCTCAGCCGTCGTGGTGACCTCGGGCGGCATCGGACACAACCACGAGCTGGTACGCCAGAACTGGCCCGTGGATCGCCTCGGTCCGGCTCCGAAGCACATGATCTCCGGCGTTCCCGCCTATGTGGACGGCCGCATGCTCGGCATCAGCGAGGACGCGGGGGCGAGCATCGTGAACCGCGACCGGATGTGGCACTACACCGAGGGCATCCACAACTGGAACTCCGTGTGGCCCGACCACGCGATCCGGATCATCCCCGGACCGTCGTCGTTATGGTTCGACGCCGCCGGCAACCGCCTGCCGGCGCCGTGCTTTCCGGGCTACGACTCCCTGGCGACGCTGCGGGCCATCGGTCAGTCGGGCTACGACTACACCTGGTTCATCCTCAACCAGACGATCATCCAGAAGGAGTTCGCACTGTCCGGGTCCGAGCAGAACCCGGATCTGGCGAGCAAGGACCGCAAGGTGATGCTCAAGAGCCGCCTGCAGAAGGGCGCACCCGGGCCCGTCCAGGACTTCATCGACCACGGCGTCGACTTCCTGAGCGCGCGCACGCTGCCCGAGCTGGTCGAGAAGATGAACGAGCTGGCGGGGGATCGCGGGCCGAAGATCGAGCTCGAGCACCTGGAGAAGCAGATCGTCGAGCGCGACCGCGAGACCCGCAATAAGTTCTCCAAGGACGCTCAGGTGATGGGGATCAACAACGCACGCCGGCATTTCACTGACAGGCTGCGCGTGCCAGCCCCACACCCCATCCTCGATCCGGCGCACGGCCCCCTGCATGCCGTGCGCCTCAACGTCCTCACGCGCAAGACACTCGGTGGCTTGGAGACCAATCTGGACTCCCAGGTCATCCGGCAGGACGGCACGCCGTTCCCCGGTCTGTACGCCGCCGGTGAGGTCGCGGGCTTCGGTGGTGGCGGCGTCCATGGCTACAACGCACTTGAGGGCACGTTCCTCGGGGGCTGCATCCACTCGGGTTTGCGCGCGGGTCGCGCGCTGGGAAGGACTCTCTGATGCCCACTGCCGTCGTCACGGGTGCCTCGTCGGGCATCGGCCTCTCCGTCGCCAAGCTCCTGGTGGACAAGGGATACGCGGTCATCGGGACGAGCCGCGATGCCTCGCGGGTCGAGCCGGTACCGGGCGTCGAGTTCCGCTCCCTCGACCTGGGGTCGCTGGCGAGCATCGAAGAGTTCGGCGCCGGCCTGCCCACCGTGGACGTGCTCGTCAACAACGCGGGCGAATCGCAAGCCGGAGCTCTCGAGGAGCTGCCCTGGGACGCACTACAGCGCCTGTTCGACTGCAACGTGCTCGGAGCGATCCGGCTCACGCAGCTGGTCCTGCCCGGCATGCGCGCGCAGGGCTCGGGTCGCATCGTGATGGTGGGTTCGATGGCGGCCAGCTTCCCCATGCCCTACCGCTCGTCCTACAGTGCGGCGAAGGCTGCGCTCCGCACGTTCTCCGACGGCGCCCGGCTCGAGCTGCGGCCCTTCGGCATCGAGATCACGACGGTCGAGCCCGGCTCGATCCGCACCGGCATCAGCACCCGCCGGACCAAGTACGTAGCTGAGGACTCCGTCTACCGCGAGGGCTTCGAGACCCTGGTCGGGGCGATGGACGCCAAGGAGGCCACCGGCATCCCGGCCGAGAAGGTCGCCGCCACGATCGTCGAGGCCATCGAGGCCAAGCGTCCCAAGCCGCTCTACGCGGTGGGCAGCAACGCTCCCCTGGTCTTCGCGCTGAAGCGGATGTTCCCGGGCGAGATCGTCGAGCAGATCGTCGCCCGCCAGTTCGGCATCAAGGCCTAACGAGCCGACCGGTAGTCCACGCTGATGCCGGCGAAGTCGCCGGCCAGGAACTCGACCTCACGGACGAGGCCGTCCTCGACCGTGAAGGCGAACAGCACCTTGAGCTCGCCCTTCAGCGTCCAGGCGCCACCCGCGTAGCCGTCGATATCGGCGAAGCGGACACCCTTCGCGCGCCCGTTGAAGAACTCGGCGACCGCGTCGCGGCCGTCGATCCGCGCCGGCGTGCCCATCGCGATGGCGGCCGCATTGGCCGAGACGTTCGCGTCGGGATGCAGCAGCCTCATCAGGGTGTCGAAGTTCCCGTTGCGCGAGGCGTCCAGGAAGGCGTCCACGACCTCTCGCTGGCGAGCGCGGTCGCCAGCCACGTCCTGGCCTTGGATCTTGCGGCGGGCCCGCGAGGCGAGCTGGCGCGCGGCGGGCTCGCCGCGGTCGAGGATGGTGGCGATCTCGGCGAACTCGACGGCGAAGAGGTCGTGCAGCACGAAGGCCAGCCGCTCGGCCGGGCTCAGCGTGTCGAGCACGACCAGGAGCGCGCCACCGACCGCATCGGCGAGCTCCGCCTGCTCCGCCGGATCGGCGACCGCGCGCAGCGCCGGCGCCTCGGTGAAGTCCTCCCGACGCGCTGCCCGCGCGCGCAACTGGTCCAGGCACATGCGGGAGACCACGGTCGTCAACCAGCCCGCCGGGTTGGTCACCTCCGAGGTGTCGCTGCGCTGCACGCGCAGCCAAGCCTCCTGCAGGACGTCCTCGGCCTCGACGCGTGAGCCGAGGATCCGCTGCGCCACGGAGGTCAGGTGCGCGCGGTTGGCCTCGAACGCCTCTGCGAGCTGATCAGTCATCGTGCGTCACATCCTGCCAAGGGGATTCGGGGGAATCGCTCATCTCCCTGACGAACCACCGCCGCCGGTTGTGACATCGAGCGGGTTAGATGGGTCGGTGACCGCCGACCTTCAGTCCGACTGCTCGCGGTGCTTCGCGTTGTGCTGCGTGCTCTTGCCCTACGCGGCCGACGCGGGCTTCGGCGCCGACAAGGCCGGCGGGACGCCGTGCCGGAATCTGGCGCTCGACGACAGCTGCGCCATCCACAGCGAGCTCAGTGAGACCGGTTGGCGCGGCTGCACGATCTTCGAGTGCTTCGGAGCCGGCCAGCACACCAGCCAGGTGACCTATCAGGGGCGGTCATGGCGCGATCCGGCGATCAACCGCGGCGAGATGGGGGCGGTCTTCTCGGCGCTGCGCGTGATCCACGAGATGCTCTTCCACCTCGAGGAGGCGCTGGAACGGCAACCGCACCATGCCGGCGCGGCCCGCATGCAAGCCCGCCTCGACAGCCTGCGGGCCGGCGCTCCCGAGGACATCCTCGCGATCGACCTCGAGTCGCTGATCGACGACGTCGGCGATGTGCTGCGCAAGGTCAGTTCGGCGATCCGGGAGCACGACGACACCACCCGCCACGATCTCGTCGGGCGCGACTTGCGGAAGCAGGCGCTACAACGGGCGAACCTGCGGGGTGCGCTGCTGATCGCCGCAGACCTCCGATGCGTGGATCTGACCGATGCGGATCTGCTCGGCGCCGACCTCCGCGATGCCCAGCTGCAGGGCGCCGACCTGTCGCGGGCGCTGTTCCTGACCCAGCCGCAGCTCAACGCCGCCCGAGGAGACGCGGATACAAAGATCCCTCTCAGACTGCGTCACCCATGGCTCAACTAATGTCGTCCCCATGACGAGCATCGCCGACTTCAGCGCCGAGACGCTCACGGGCGAGGAGCGTGCACTGGCCGACTACCTCGGCAGCGTGGTCCTCGTGGTGAACACCGCATCCAAGTGCGGCCTGACGCCCCAGTTCACCGGCTTGGAGCAGCTGTACAAGGACTATGTCGACCAGGGCCTGGTCATCCTGGGATTCCCGTGCAACCAGTTCGCGGGCCAGGAGCCCAAGAGCGAGGCCGAGATCGGCGAGTTCTGTGAGCGGAACTACGGCGTCACGTTCCCGATGTTCGCGAAGATCGACGTGAACGGTTCCGACGCTCACCCCCTGTACAAGTGGCTGCGCACCGAGAAGGGCGGCCTGCTCGGCGACTCGATCAAGTGGAACTTCACCAAGTTCCTGATCGGCCGGGACGGCCAGGTCATCAAGCGCTACGCGCCCACCACCGAGCCCGAGAAGATCGCCGCGGACATCGAGAAGGCTCTGACGGATTGAGCCCCTCGCAGCGGGTCGTCGCGATCGCGACGGTCATCAGCGTCGGCGGGCTC
>JBQCJL010000333.1:0-5391 GCA_051952795.1 Marmoricola sp. | reverse complement strand
CCTGGCCGCGCTCATGTCCGCCGAGAACGGCAAGTCGCTCGCCGACGCGCGTGCCGAGGTGACCTATGCGGCGGAGTTCTTCCGCTGGTTCGCCGAGGAAGCGGTCCGGATCGAGGGCGAGTACGTGGAGGCGCCGGCCGGCGGCACGCGCACCATCGTGACCTCGCGGCCCGTGGGCATCGCCGTCCTGGCGACCCCGTGGAACTTCCCGGCGGCGATGGCCACCCGCAAGATCGCTCCCGCGCTGGCGGCGGGCTGCACCGTGGTGGTGAAGCCCGCCTCGGAGACGCCGCTGACCGTGTTCGCGATCTACGACATCCTGCTCCGCGCCGGGGTGCCCGCCGGCGTGGTCAACGTGGTTCCGACCAGCAACGCGGGCGCGCTGGTGAGCAGCTGGCTGGCGGACGAGCGCGTCCGCAAGATCTCGTTCACCGGCTCCACGCGCGTGGGCAGCCTGCTGATGTCCCAGGCCGCGGAGCGGATCGTGGGCTCGGCGATGGAGCTCGGTGGCAACGCCCCCTTCGTGGTCCACAAGGATGCCGACATCGAGCAGGCCGTGGCCGGCGCGATGATCGCGAAGTTCCGCAACGGCGGCCAGGCCTGCACCGCCGCGAACCGTTTCTACGTGCACGAGGACGTCAAGGACGCCTTCGTGGAAGCGTTCGGCGCTGAGCTCTCCGCCCTGCGCGTCGGCAGCGCCTTCGAGAACGAGAACCAGATCGGCCCGCTCATCACGCGACGCGCCGTCGACGGCGTCACCAAGCTCGTCGACGACGCGCTGGACCGTGGCGCCAAGATCGCCTTCCAGGCGCCGGCTCCTGAGGATGGCGACGGCTCCTTCTACCCGCCGACGCTGCTCGTCGACGTGCCCGAGGACGCCGATGTGGTGCTCAACGAGATCTTCGGACCTGTCGCTCCGGTGGTCACCTACACCGATGACGATGCGTTGGTCGAGCAGCTCAACCGCACCGAGCTCGGGCTCGCCTCCTACATCTTCTCGGGGAGCCTGAACTGGGCGCTGCACATGGCGGAGCGCACCGAAGCCGGCATGGTCGGGGTCAACCGTGGCATCGTCTCGGACCCTGCTGCGCCGTTCGGTGGCGTCAAGCAGAGCGGCATCGGCCGTGAGGGTGGTCGCGAGGGCGTCAAGGAGTTCCGCGAAATCCAGTACTTCTCGGTCGCCTGGTAACGGCGTCGTACCCTTGGCACCATGACTTCCCCCTTGTTGGACCAGATTCGCAGCGCGCTCGCAGGCGTCAAGGACCCTGAGATCAAGCGGCCGATCACGGAGCTCAACATGGTCGATTCCGTGGAGATCGACGACAACGGGCGCGTGGACCTCAAGGTCCTGCTCACCGTTGCCGGCTGCCCGCTCAAGGACACGATCACGCGCGACGTGAACGCCGCGGTCGGCGCCGTCCCCGGTGTCACCAGCGTCAACCTCGAGCTCGGCGTCATGACGGCTGAGCAGCGTCAGGAGCTCCAGACGGTGCTGCGTGACGGGCAGGCGCAGCGCGAGATCCCGTTCTCCCGCGCGGACAACCTGACCAAGGTCTACGCGATCGCCTCCGGCAAGGGCGGCGTCGGCAAGTCGTCGGTGACGGTGAACCTCGCGCTCGCCCTGGCGAAGCAGGGCCTCAAGGTCGGCATCGTCGACGCCGACATCTACGGCCACTCGGTGCCGGCGATGCTCGGCGTCGCCGACCAGCGACCCACGCAGGTCGGGGACCTGATCATGCCCGTCCCGACGCCCTCAGGCGTCTCGGTCATCTCCATCGGGCAGCTCAAGCCCAGCCGCGAGCAGGTCGTGGCGTGGCGTGGCCCGATGCTGGACCGCGCCCTGGTGCAGATGCTGGCCGACGTCTTCTGGGGCGACCTCGATGCGCTGCTTCTCGACCTGCCGCCGGGTACCGGCGACATGGCCATCTCGCTCGGGCAGCACCTGCCCAACGCCGAGGTGATCGTGGTGACCACACCGCAGGAGGCGGCCGCGGAGGTCGCCGAGCGTGCCGGAACGATGGCGTCGATGATGCACCAGCGGGTGGTCGGCGTCGTGGAGAACATGGCCTACCTGCCCTGTCCGCACTGTGCCGAGGAGGGCAAGGACCACCGCATCGAGGTGTTCGGGACCGGCGGTGGCGCCCGGGTGGCCAGCACGCTCACCACCCGGCTGGGCTACGACGTCCCGGTGCTCGCCACGCTTCCCCTCGACCTCGACCTGCGTGCCGGGGGCGACGAGGGCAAGCCGGTGGTCGACGCCGACCCGACCTCTCCTGCCGCGCAGGCCATCGTGGGCATGGCGGACAAGCTCTCGCAGCGCAAGCGGAACCTCGCCGGCATCCAGCTGGGCCTCACCCCGACCTCGAAGTTCTGAGGCTCCGACGTGTTCGGCATCAGCCTTCCGGAGTTGATGATCATCGCGTTCGTCGCGATCGTCATGTTCGGACCGGACCGGATGCCGGAGCTCGCCCGTAGCGCGGCCCGCCTGCTCAAGAACCTGCGTGAGCTGGCCTCCAAGACCCAGGAGGACCTGCGCAAGGAGCTCGGGCCGGAGTTCGCGGACCTGCGCCTGACCGACCTGGATCCTCGGCAGGCGATCCGCCGTCACGTGCTCGACGGGTTGGACCTCGACATGAGCACCAGCGCGCCGGTCACCGCGGCGACCGATGTCGGCGCGGCACTTCGGGCCGACGAGCGCCCGCCGTTCGACGCCGACGCGACCTAGCCGGTCTTCGCGCCGAGCCTGACCTTGATCTTCAGCGTCTGACCGCCGCGAACCACCGTCAACGTGATCGTCTCCCCGGGGAGATGTGTGCGGATGTCGACCACGAGTCCGATCGTGTCGGTGATGGGTGCACCGTTCACCGCGGTGATGACGTCGCCGACCTTCACGCCCGCGACGGCCGCAGGGCCGCCGGCGGTCAGGGTGTCGACCCGTGCACCGTCGAGGCTGCGGGTGCCCTTCACGCCTGCGCCGATGAGCGGATACTTGGCATGGCCACTGGCGATGATCTCCGCGGCCGTGGTCAGCACCTGCTCGATCGGGATGGCGAAACCGACGCCGATGCTGCCGCTCTCCCCGCTCGCGCTGGTCTGACCGAGGGTCGCGATGGCGGAGTTGACCCCGATGACCTGGCCGCGCAGGTTCACCAAGGGCCCGCCGGAATTGCCGGGATTGATCGCCGCATCCGTCTGGATGGCACTGATGAACGACGATTCGCCGCCGTCGCCCGTGGTGACGGGGCGACCCAGGGCGCTGACGATGCCGGAGGTGACGGTGGCCGAGAGTCCGAGCGGCGACCCGATCGCCACCACGGTCTGGCCGACCTCCATCTGCTTGGAGGCTCCGACCGGCAGTGGAGAAAGGTCTGGGTTCCCCGCCAGCTTCAGGACCGCGATGTCGTAGACGGCGCTGGTGCCGACCACCGTCGCCTTCCAATGGCGATTGGCCTGATCGATGACCTCGATCGGGCCCTTCTCCGCGATCGCATTCGCGACCACGTGGTTGTTGGTGATGATGTGGTCGCCCTTGTCGAGCACCCATCCCGATCCGGTCGCTCCCTGCGGGTCCCCCTTGTAGTCGGCCACGATCTGCACCGTGCTGGGCAGCACCTTCTTGGCCACGGCGGGAATGCTGGCGTTGTCGGCAGGCAATGACGCCGCCCCGCCCGACTCGATCTTCAGCACGCCACCCGAACCGGTGGACACGGAGACGGCGGAGTTGTCGTCTGCCACCAGCGCACCGCCGATGGCGCCACCGGCCAGACCGACGAGCAGGGCGAGGACCGCGACCGCCGGCCACATCCAGCCCGCGGGCTTCGAGACCTGCGTCGTCGGCGAGGGCGGCGGGGGCGGAGGAGGGGGCGGATACGACGGTTCGGTCACCGTTGCAGGCTAGCGAGTGGGCGCAGGCGCGACGGTGCTGGAGTGCTGAGGGATGTACTCCACCCGCTCCGTGGGCGAGGCGGTGACCGCCATCAGGCCGACGACGGCCACGCTCATGGAGCTGACTCCCACCATCGCCAGGGTGGCCCGGCGGCGGGCGGCGCGCTCGACGCGGCCGACCTCGGCGCGGAGCTCCTTCTGGAACTCGGCGCGAACCTCGGCGACGATCTCCGCGCGCAGCTCGGCCCGGGCCTCGACCTCGTAGAGGGAGCCGAGAAGGTGTCGCGGAACGCCCGAGCAGACGTCGGGCGCGTGGACCGTGCTGCGCACGCGCGTCTTGGTCCAGCCCTCCTGCTCGACCAGGCGGCGGCAGGGCGGGCACACCATCACGTGGGCCCAGACGCGATCCGCCTCGGCCTCGGAGAGCTGGCCGTCGACCAACGCCGAGACCCGACTGCCCACGTGCCCGTTGAGCGCGCCACTGAGGGTGGCTCTCATGAGAACTGTCCCGAGAGACGGGGTCCGAGGTAGCGGGCACGGCCACCGCGCGGGGCGCGGTGATCCAGCGATGCGCGCAGCAAGGCTCGTCCTCGGTGGATCCGCGACCGCACGGTGCCCATCTTCACGCCGAGGATGTCGGAGATCTCCTCATAGCTCAGGCCCTCGATGTCGCAGAGCACCACGGCCACCCTGAAGTCCGGCGGAAGCGCCGCCAGCGCACCCTCCACGTCCGCGTCGAAGAGACCGTCGGTGGCCAGGGCCTCCCCCGACCGCACGGTCGAGGCCAGCCGGGCGACGTCCTCGCCGAGGGACTCGAAGCGGATCCGCTGCTTGCGCCGAGCCTGGTCCAGGAACAGGTTGGTGGTGATCCGGTGCAACCACCCCTCGAAGGTTCCCGGGGTGTAGGTGTGCAGGGACTTGAAGACGCGCACGAACACCTCCTGGGTGAGGTCCTCCGCGTCGGGCCGGTTTCCGGTCAGGCGGTAGGCGAGTCGGTACACCCGGTCGGAGTGACGATCGACGATCTCCGCCCAGCTCGGCAGCTCCGTCTTCTCCACGTCCTGCTCCTCATCAGTCGGTCATCTGGGCATTCAGGCTTTCGGGCCGCCCTATGCAGTACCTGTGAATGCCCCAACAACTCGCTGGGTCAAACGGATGGCGCGCATCGAATGTTCCCGGAGCGGTATCGTCACTGCGAACAAGGAGGCGCGCCATCACTACGTCACTCAAGCCGACCAGCGTCAGCTATGCCGAGAACTTCATCGCGGAGGACGAGTTGCTGGCACGCGCGCGCTCGCGTGCCGAGGAGGTCGGCTGCGTGCCGATCGGAACCGGGGCGGGTGCGGCGCTGCGCTTCATCGCCGCCACGCTCGACGCACGTTCGGTGGTCGAGATCGGAACCGGCACCGGGGTCTCGGGACTCTGGCTCCTGCGCGGGATGCGTGCGGATGGAATCCTGACCTCCGTCGACGTCGAGGCCGAGCACCAGCGACTGGCACGAGAGAC
>JBQCJL010000332.1:0-5567 GCA_051952795.1 Marmoricola sp. | reverse complement strand
CGGGCTCCTCGGCACCCGTCACCCAGCCGGCCAATGCGGCGAACCACACCTGTACGACCGCACGCGCGATCCGCTCGTCCCGCGGCGTCGGATCGCCGACCGCCAGCGCCTGCGCCGCGCGCCCATGGAGGCCGTCGCGGTAGCTCCTCAAGAGCGGCACGGCCAGCTCGTCGGGAGACACGAGCGCCGAGATCAGACCCGCGGCCACATGCGGCATCGCGATGAGCAGCTCGGTCAAGGGAGCGAACGTCGCCAGGAGGCGATCGAGCGGGTCGGCGCCGTCAGCATCTGGAAAGAAGTCCGCCGTCTCCGCCTGGCCGATCAGCGCGGAGAGCAGCAGGTAGCTCTTGCTGGGGAACTGCTGATGCAGCGTGCGGGTGGACACCTGTGCACGCAGCGCGACGTCCCGCAGCTGCATCGACTCCATGCCGCCCTCGAGCACGAGAGAGAAGGCAGCGTCGAGAATCCGCTGCCTTGGAGAGAGGTCGTCTGTGAATACTGAGATGCCCACCACACTAGGCGCTTACCGGGCTCGATCAGCGCAGTTGACCCGCGGTAAGTCTCGACTTACTATCAAGGGCTGAAGGTTTCCCCCGTACCTTCAGGACACGGCATCGGGTGGCCACGGAGATCTCACGTCTCCTTGTTGGCCCCCGTGCCGTGTCGCCCTTTCGGCGCCTTGGTCTACGGCAACCGACCGCCGGGGAAGTACCGCGCTTCCGATGTCCACCGGAAGGTGAACGTCGTATCGTGCGCGTCCGACCCGAGGTAGAGGGCTGCGTCTCCGGAGCTCGAGTAGCCGCCCGCCCCCATCACCCGCGGCGCTGCGTAGGCAGCCAGCACGTTGCGCCGGTGCAGCCAGCAGTAGCTGGTGTGCGACGGACTGCACGCGGCGTTCGCGCCGCCACTGCCGTCGTAGTACATCCAGAGGTACTCGGTCCACAGCGAGTTGTAGGTGGAGGACCAGTTCGATCCGCCCTTGCGGGTCCAGGAGGGGAAGGCCGGATCGTCACGGGTCGCGGCGCCATGGGCGGCGTACCGATTGAGCGTGGCGTTGAGGCCGATGAAGGGCGCCAGCCCGCGTGCACGTCGATCCAGGTTGGTGAGCACCAGCAGTTGCTGCGGGACGGTCAGCGACCGGAAATTGGTCGGCAGGATCAAGCGGCCGAGGTGCTCCTTGGCGCGCGCGGCGTTGAAGTCCCGCAAGGCGCCGCTGAGGCACGCCGAGCTGATGCTCGCCGACCGGGGGTTGCAGTTCTGGATGCCGCGGGGCGAGGTATTGGTGACCGTCGCCTCCGCCGGGCCGACCAAGGCGACCACAGCGACGAGGGCGGCGGCCACGGCGGCCACAGCAATAGGGCGCGGGCGCTTGAGCATGAGCTTCCTCCAGACGTCGACGATGTCCGGTCTTGAAGAGAGCCGCCCCCGCGACAGGGAGATCATGGCGGCACGCGGAGCACTTGCGCAACAGGTGTCACGGAAGAATTTCTCCGCCTCAGCTCTTGACATGGGTCCCATTGACCTCTTGCCAAGACCGAGGACCTCGCCTAGGTTGTTTGAACGTTATTCAAATCAATCGCGAGGTCCGACTCTTGCTCCCTTCGACTCCGGCACCCAGCTGGCTGATGCCAGCGGAGACCGCGCCCCACGCCGCGACGTGGATGGCGTGGCCCTCGAGGTCGTACACGCTCGGCGAGACCGAGGCGGACGCGCACGAGGCCCGCAGCACGTGGGCGGCCGTCGCGAATGCCATCGCCGAGTTCGAGCCGGTCCACCTGCTCGTCCCGCCATCGGAACGCGATGTGGCACCGGCCTTCCTCAAGGAGACGGTCACAATCCACGAGGTCGAGCTCGACGACGCGTGGTACCGCGACATCGGACCCACCTTCGTGACCGACGGAGGCGGCCTGGCGGGAGTCGACTGGGTGTTCAACGGGTGGGGCCAGCAGGACTGGGCGCGCTGGGAGCACGATGCCCGGGCCGCCGGTGTCGCCATCGTGACCGCAGGAGCAACACGGATCCCCAGCGCACTCGTCAACGAGGGCGGCGGCATCCACACCGACGGCGCCGGAACGGTCCTGGTCACCGAGACCGTCCAACTGGATCCGGATCGCAACCCGGGCTGGACCAAGGCCGACGTCGAAGCCGAGCTCTCCCGCACGATCGGCGCGCGCAAGGTCATCTGGCTGCCTCGCGGACTCACCCGGGACAGCGAGCGCTTCGGCACCCGCGGCCATGTCGACATCGTCGCGACCTTCAGCGCGCGGGGCACGGTGCTGCTCCACGACCAGCGGGATCCTGACCATCCCGACCATGCGGTGACCGCCGAGCTGAGCACAGTCCTCCGATCCAGCAGGGACGCGGACGGCTGTCCGCTGAACGTCGTCCGTGTCCCTGCTCCCACCGTCCTGCGCGACGAGGAGGGCTGGGTCGACTACAGCTACATCAATCACTACGTCTGCAACGGCGCCGTGATCATGTGCACCTTCGACGATCCGGCCGACGATGAGGCCGCAGGCATCCTGGCGCAGGCCTATCCGGGACGCGAGATCGTCCGCATCGACGCACGACCGCTGTTCGCACGCGGCGGCGGCATCCACTGCATCACCCAGCAACAACCGAAGGTGAAGTGATCATGCAACTCCACACTGCCCCACCCCAGCCCTCGCTCGCCCAGGTAGACCCCGGGGACGGCCGCAGCTTGAGCGTCGGCGTCGTACAGATGCACTGGCAGGAGGACCCCATCGCGCATGCCCGGACGCTCGGGGACGCGATCGCCCAGGCCGCGAGCGCTGGAGCGCAGGTGGTGTTCCTCCCGGAGCTGACGCTCTCCCGCTATCCCGCCGACGAGCGGCCGAGCGGCCGGCCGGCCGACCTCGCCGAGCCGCTCGAGGGCGGACCGACCCACCTGTTCGCCGCCGAGGCCGCCGCGGCAACCGGCGTCTACGTCCACGCCTCGCTCTACGAGGCTGCCGACGGCCCGTCCGGCGAGGACGGCCTCGGCTACAACACGGCCATTCTGGTCGCGCCGAGCGGCACGATCGTGGCGCGCACGCGCAAGCTGCACATCCCGGTGACCGAGGGCTACTTCGAGGACCAGTACTTCCGTCAGGGGCCCGCGGTCGATCCCTACCCCGTGCATACCGTCGACCTCCCGAGTCGCCCGAAGCTGGGGCTGCCGACGTGCTGGGATCAGTGGTTCCCCGAGCTCGCCCGGGCGTACTCGCTGGGCGGCGCCGAGGTGCTCGCGTATCCGACCGCGATCGGCTCGGAGCCGGATCACCCCGACTTCGACACGCAGCCACTGTGGCAGTCCGTGATCGTGGGCAACGGCATCGCGAACGGCCTCTTCATGTGCGTGCCCAACCGGTGGGGATCCGAGGGCCGGATCACCTTCTACGGCTCGTCGTTCATCAGCGATCCGTACGGCCGCGTCCTGGTCCAGGCGCCGCGGGACGGCGACCACGTGCTGGTGGCCGAGCTGGAGCTGGGCCAGCGCACCGATTGGCTCGAGCTCGTCCCGGTCCTGCGCACCCGGCGACCCGATACCTACGCCGGCCTGACCGCGGTCTGACCCCCTAGGTGACGATCGGCCGGTTCTCGTAGTAGGTCTGCAGCACCACCGTGGTCTGCGTGCTCACTGCGGCGGCCGCGCGGATCTCGGCGAGCAGCGCCTCGAGGTGTCGGGGCGTCTCGACGCGCACGAAGAGGATGTAGCTGGCCTTTCCCGCCACCGAGTGGCAGGCCTCGATCTCGGTCAGATGCTCCAGCAGCTCGGGGGCGTTGTCGGGCTGGGCCGGATCGAGGGGCGTGATCTCGATGAACGCGGACAGCGGTTTGCCCGCCGCCGCGGGGTCCACGATCGCGCGATAGCCCGCGATCACCCCTTGGGCCTCCAGGCGGCGCAGTCGGGCCTGGACCGCGGAGACCGAGAGCCCCACCGCAGCCGAGAGATCCGCCAGCGTGGTGCGGGCATCGGCGGCCATCTCGCGCACGATGCCCTGATCGATCGCGTCCTCGATTCCTGCCATGGGCGAAGTCTAGGCCAGAACAGGAAACTTTCCGGCAATCCGATTCCAAGCCATGAAAACTTCCGGCTACCCTAGAAGGGACCGCGAATGATCGGAGGTTCCCTATGTCGACCAGCCAGCTCCACCAGGACACGGCCATCATCGGAGAGCCCGAGGTCGTCGAGGACAGCGCAGCATGGCAATCGCTCAAGGCGGCCGCGATCGCGCTCCAGGGGTTGCAGCAACAGGACGGCTCGATTCCGGAGAACCATGCCGAGGCCCGGACCCGGGTCGCGGCGATCACCGAGGCCATCGCCACCCTGCGCCCGCTGTTCCCGCACGACGACGCCTATCTGTCGGCCGTCATCTCCGACTTCGACCGCTGGGCCGACGAGGGCTTCGGCGTCCCCGACTTCTTGGACTCGCTGGTCGCCTTCCAGCCCCAGTAGCACCGCGTCGATGGCCTGCGCCACGTGGTCGTGTTCCCGATGTACACGCAGAACGGCTCGAGCAACCGCTACGTCGAGGCGCTCATTGTCGAGGTGATCTGGCCCGAGTTCATCGCGGAGTTGGAGGCGGGCGACTACGGGAACAAGCTGTTCGTGTCGCTGCGCCTCATCGACTTCACTCCGGGCTACGACACCAACTCCGCGGTGCTCTTCCCCGAGACCGTGGCGATGCGTGAGATCCCGGCGTTCACCTGGGGCGCGATCTTCCAGGACCGCGAAGCCGCCCGCTACCGGCGTGTGGTGCGCGCCGCCGCGGAGATCACCAAGCTCGAGCTTCCGGCCGAGGCGCGAGCGATGCTCGACGACCAACAGCTGACCGAGAAGACCTTCGTGATGTGGGACATCATCCACGACCGCACGCACATGCGCGGCGACCTGCCGTTCGACCCCTTCATGATCAAGCAGCGCATGCCCTACTTCCTCTACTCGCTGGAGGAGTTGCGCTGTGACCTGACCGCGTTCCGGGAGTGCGCTCGCCTGGAGCGACTCCTCGCCGATCGCGAGGATCTCGACGCCCCCGGCGCCGAGACGCTCCGGCAGGCGCGTCTGGTGCAGTACGCGATCATCTTCGACCGGATCTTCCGCTTCGCGATCACGGGCTCAAGGGTCCGCAACTACGACGGCCTGGGCGGTCAGCTCCTCTTCGCCTGGCTCCACCAGCGGGGCGTCCTGCACTGGACCGACACCTCGCTCGCCTTCGATTGGGCCGAGGTCCCGGGGGCGGTGATCGCACTCGGCGAGGCCATCGACGATCTGTACTGGCGCTCGATCGACCGGCCGAAGACGGCGCACTGGCTCGCCGCCTATGAGCTCGTACGTGCCACGCTGACTCCCAACCCGGCCTCGCTATGGGCCCGTGGACTGCCCGGGGAGATCCTCGCCGGTCCGCCGAAGGGCTACACGGACGCGGTGCTTGACGACGAGTTCCCGCTCTCGATGTTCTATGAGTCGTTGAACAAGAAGATGAGCGCCATCATCGAGTCGACCGCCGGGATCGTGGGCAGCGTTGACTAGCAGCGAGGGAGCGAGCATGACTTTGCACCATCCG
>JBQCJL010000331.1:0-4087 GCA_051952795.1 Marmoricola sp. | reverse complement strand
TTCCTGTCCCAGCTGATCCAGAACGTCATGGGCTACAGCCCGCTGCAGGCCGGCGTCGCGTTCCTGCCCTTCCCGTTCGCGATGGTCTTCGGGGCCGCCCTCTCCTCCAAGCTGGTGGCAAAGGTCGATCCACGCATCCTGGCCGGTACCGGCACGGCGTTCGCCGGGGTCTCGCTGTTCTTCTTCCACCGGATCACGGTGAACGACAGCGCCCAGAACATCTTCACCCTGATCGGCAAGCAGGCTGCGAACCCGGCACACCCGGTGCACCTGGGCGACACGATCAACTACTGGACCTCGATCTTCCCGTTCATCGCCCTGATGGCGTTCGGTATGGCCCTCGTGTTCATCCCGATGACCCTCTCCGCGGTCCACGGCGTGGAGGACCACGACTCGGGCATCGGCTCCGGCGTGCTCAACACCATGCAGCAGCTCGGCGGCGCCCTCGGTCTTGCCGTGCTCGCCACGGTCGCGTTCGGCTCGATCGGCGGCTACGCCAGCGACCTGGTCGCCAAGGTCCAGCACCTCGCTCCAACAGGCGGACATCCCTCGGCGGCGGTGCAGGCCGCATCCCACCAGATGATCTACCAGGCGGGATTCACCCACGGCTCGACGATGGCCTTCCTCGTCGGCGCGTTCATGATCTGGGCGGCCTCGGTGATCGTGTGGATGTTCCTGAACGTGAGCCACGAGGAGCTCCAGGCCGACGGCGTGCCGGAGGGTCTTGCCGTCGCCTGACCGTCGGCTGACCTAGCCCTCGGAAAGCCCGCGCGCAGCCCCGCTGAGCGTTCGCATCACGGTGCGAGCCTCGGCGGGGCTTGCGTTTGCCAGGCCACAGGCCGGCGTCAGCGTCAGCTGGTCGGTGACCTCCTCGGCGCTGAAGCCGAGCATGTCCAAGAGTCGATGCACGCGCTCCACCACCCGCGCGTCCGACATCGCTTCCACAGGCGCGGTGCGCACGATGCCCAGGTAGAGCCGACCGCCGTCATCCAGCAGCGAGCCCAACGGGTCGTAGCTGGCCGCGGATAGGTGCGTGGCGTCCAGGGAGATCGCCTCCGCGCCCGCCGAGCGCAGCAGCTCGACGGGAGGCGCATCGGCGCAGCAGTGGGCGATCGACACGGCCTCCGCGGCCGAGATGACGTCGAAGAGCGGCTCCAGGAGGGCGACGGCCTGCGGTGCGTCGACACTGCGGTGGCGATGGAAGCCCGACGCGGTGGGGATCGAGCCGGACATCACGGCTGGCAGCGCCGGCTCGTCCACCTGTACATGCAGCTGGGCGCCGGGGATCCGTCTACGGACGTCGGCGATGTGCTCGGCGAGCCCGAGGGCGAGTGCCGCGGCGACCTCGCGTCGGGCACCGATGTCGGCCAGCAGGCGATCGCCTCGGGGGCGCTCGGTGGTCGCCGCCACGGTCCAGGGTCCGGCGACCTGGATCTTGAGCGGCCCGGCGTAGTCCTGGGTCAGCTCCTCGAACGTGTCGAGATCCTGGGCGAGCAGCGACTTGGCGCGGCGGTGGTCGACGCCGGGCGCATCGGTGAGGCGCCAGCCGGCGGGCTGCAGGTCGAAGCCCAGCTCGTCGATCATGGCGAGGGTGCGACCCGTCATTCCCGCGGTCACGCCGCGCTGCGGCAGCTCCGGCAGGTGCGGGTAGTCGGCCAACTCTCCCAGGACCACGCGGCACGCTTCCGCGAAGTCGGCGCCCGGGAGCGAGCCGACGCCGGTGGCTCGGCTCACGCAGCCCGTCCTGTGCTCGCGATGGTGCCCGAACCCACGACCCGGGTGCCGTCGTAGATGACGCACGCCTGACCGGGCGCGATGCCGGAGGCCGGGCTCAGCAGGGTCACCTCGAAGCCGGTCTCGCTCGGCGTGATCCGAGCAGGATGTGACTCGCCGTGCGCCCGCAGCTGCACCTCGCCGGTCAGCGGCTCGGTCAGCGGACGGGCGGCCCACAGCGGCTTGATGCAGCTCAACCGATCCACCCGGAGGCTCTCCCGTGGCCCGACCGTCACGGTTCCGCTCACCGGCTCGATGTCGAGGACGAATCGAGGCTGGCCGTCGGGCGCCGGCGTACCGATGCGCAATCCCTTGCGCTGCCCGATGGTGAACCGCCACGAGCCCTCGTGGGCGCCGAGGACGTCCCCCGTCGTGGCATCGACGAGGTCGCCCCCACGATTGACCGTCGGATGGCGCTCTCCCAGCTTCTCCCCCAGCCACCCACCGGTGTCGCCATCGGCGATGAAGCAGATGTCGTGGCTGTCCGGCTTCGCTGCGACCTGGATCCCGCGTCGCGCCGCTTCCTCGCGGATGAGCGGCTTGGGAGTGTCGCCGAGCGGGAACAGGGAGTGCCGCAACTGCTCCTGCGTCAGCACTCCCAGGACGTACGACTGGTCCTTGGCGGCATCGGCGGCGCGGTGCAGCTCGACGATGCCATCGACCGAGACCTCGAGCCGGGCGTAGTGCCCGGTCACGACGGCATCGAAGCCGAGAGCCAGCCCGCGCTCGAGCACGGCGGCGAACTTGATCCTCTCGTTGCACCGCAGGCACGGGTTGGGCGTGCGTCCGGCCGCGTACTCGTCGAGGAAGTCCTCCACGACGTCCTCGTGGAAGCGGTCGCTGAGATCCCACACGTAGAACGGGATGCCGATCACGTCGGCAGCACGGCGAGCGTCGTTGGAGTCCTCGATGGTGCAGCACCCGCGCGCGCCCGTGCGGTAGGACTGCGGATTGCGGGAGAGCGCGAGGTGGATGCCGGTGACGTCGTGGCCCGCGTCCACCGCACGAGCCGCGGCGACGGCGGAGTCGACGCCCCCCGACATGGCAGCGAGCACCCTCATGATCGCCGTCCGAGGTTGCTCGCGGAGCGGACCCGCTCGACGACCGGACCGATGGCGGCGACCAACGCGTCGACATCGGCGTCGGTGGACGTGTGCCCCAGCGTGAATCGCAGCGACGAACGCGCATCGGACTCCGAGACGCCCATGGCCAAGAGCACGTGCGAGGGCTGCGGAACGCCTGCGTTGCATGCCGAACCGGTCGAGCATTCGACGCCTCGTGCATCCAGCAGCATGAGAAGCGCGTCGCCCTCGCAGCCCGGGAACTGGAGGTGCGCGTTGCCGGGGAGCCGGTCGGTCGGATCGCCGTTGTACACGGCGTCGGGGATCTCGGCGACGACGCCCGCGACCAGACGATCGCGCAGGGTGGCGAGTCGCTCGGCCTCACGCGGCTGCGCGGCGACCGCCTCCTCGACGGCGACCGCGAAGCCGATGATGCCGGGGACATCCAGAGTGCCGGAGCGGACATCCCGCTCCTGGCCGCCGCCGTGCAGCAAGGGCCGCATGACGAAGTCGCGCCGTGCCACCAGCGCCCCGATCCCGAAGGGGCCGCCGAGCTTGTGCCCGGTCAGCGTCAGGGCGTCGACCCCCGCGTCCTCGAAGCTCACCGGAACCTGCCCTACCGCCTGGACGGCATCGGTGTGGACGGGGATGCCATAGCGCTGAGCCAGCTCGACCAGCTCGCCGATCGGCTGCAGGGTGCCGACCTCGTTGTTCGCCCACATCACCGACAGGAGCGCGACATCGTCGGGATTGCGCTCGAGGCGCCGGGCGGTGGCGTCCACGTCCACACGTCCGCGATGGTCGACGGCGAGGTAGTCGACCGCCGCGCCCTCCGTCTCCTCCAGCCACTGGACAGGGTCGAGGACCGCGTGATGCTCGATCGAGCTCACCAGGAGGGAGGTGCGTCGCGGATCGGCGTCACGGCGGGCCCACCAGCCGCCCTTGATCGCGAGGTTGTCGGCCTCCGTGCCTCCCGAGGTGAAGATGACCTCGCCTGGGCGGCAGCCCAGCACGCCGGCGATGCGCTCCCGCGACTCCTCCACGGCGCGTCGAGCCGACCGGCCGCTGGCGTGGAGGGAGGACGCGTTGCCCGCGTGGCGCATGGCCTCGGCCACGGCGTCCACCACGCGGGGCAGCATCGGCGTGGTCGCCGCGTGGTCGAGGTAGTGGGTCATATCGGGACAAGCGTACGGGCATGGAAAGAGGGGGCGAGCCCGAAGGCTCACCCCCTCTTGGAGAGACAATCAGCCCTT
>JBQCJL010000330.1:0-3624 GCA_051952795.1 Marmoricola sp. | reverse complement strand
GTGATGCCGGTCTTCTGGACCACCGAGTCGATGGTCATCGGACGCTGGTCGACCGCCGTGTGGGTGAGCGGCGTGCCGTAGGCGTCCACCTGGCCGAAGCCGGCGTAGCCCTGACCGTTGCCCGCGTAGGTCTGGTTGCCGTACGCGTTCGCCTTGCCGTTGAAGCCCTCCGCCCGCGCGAAGACTGGGTTGCGGCTCTGCATCGTCCCCTCCTAGGGAGCTGGTTGTACATCCAGGTTAACGAATCGCCTCGAACATGAGTTCCCTCAGGTGCCTTGATTTCAGGGGCGATACGGCATGATCGGGGCCGTGAACGAGGCGGTCGAAGAGAGCCCGGAGCCGGTCGCGGCTCCCGTGGATGCCGGCATCGCCATGGCCTACGAGGCGTTCGGTGAGCACTTCCTGCGCGAGGTCCTCCACCTGGATCGAGTGCTGCAGTCGATCGACCGCATCCTCGGCGACGACCTGCGCCTCGGCCCGATCGGAGCCGGCCCCGGCCGCAGGATCGCCACGCTGACCGCGACCGGGACCTTCATGCCGACCTATGGCGAGGTCCTGCCGGGTCCGCTCGTGGCCTACAAGGTCTACCTGCCCGTCGATGTGACGTTCGAGATCGACCTGCACATTGACGTGCACCGCTTCCACGCCGAGGTCTTGGTCCCCTTAGGCGTCGTCCTGCGGCTCGAGGAGCCGTTGACCGTGGTGTGGGATCTCATCGAGCCGCAGGCCGACGAGCTGACCGTGACGATCAAGAGCGAGGCGCGGCGCTCCGCGATGCTGCAGCGGATGGCCGGTCTCGACGCCGAGCTGCGCCGCTTCCTCCTGCGATTCGTGCAGCGAGAGCTCGACAAGCCGCACGTGCGCAAGGCCCGGCGGATCAACATCGCCGAGGTGATCGACGGCGCGTGGCCGGAGATCTCCCGCCAGTTCCTTCCGAACTCGCCGGAGGATCGGCTGGGCTAGTCCTCCAGTCGACGGCGACCCCGCGAGCGCGTGGTCAGGCGGGCAGTCGAGGCGACCGCAAGATCCGCGAGCAGCGGCGCCAGCAGGCACAACGCCGTGACCGCGCTGCCCACCAGGATGACCCCCAGGGACCGCCAGTCGGGCTGGGTGACCAGGCGGGTGAAGCCGGCGACGAAGAACAGCACACCGCAGATGAATCCCACGATCGCGCTGTGGTGCTCCGGCGGCGAGAAGAAGTCGCGGAGGTAGGTGCGCACCGAGAAGTGCTCGAGATAGGCGTAGAACAGCTCGGGATTCCGGCGCACCTCCCAGGGGCTGCCGAGGCGCGGCGGACGCGCGCTCACCCCCATCGCTGCGTGCCGCCCCGCCATGGCCACATTCTGCATGACGGGTGCGGAATGCTGGGCGGCATGGACGCTGGTCACGACATCGAGAAGATTCGCAAGGTCTCCCGACTCGGCATCGCGATCGCGGTGGTCGGGGCGCTCATCCAGCTGGTGCTCGGTCTCTACTACTTGGCGATGGCGCACTCCCCGCATCCGCACGACTTGCCGGTGGGCTTGGTCAGCAGCCCCGCCCAGCGGGCCCAGCTGACGCCTCGCCTGGAGGAGGGCCATCAGTTCAAGGTGAAGAGCTATCCCGATGCGGCCGCGCTCACAAAGGCCATCAAGGACCGGTCCGCCTACGGCGGCGTCGTGTTCACGGGCAACACTCCGACGCTCTCGATCGCCTCCGCCGCCGCGCCATCGGTGGCGAACCTGCTCAGGACCAGCTTCACGGCGGCCTACCAGCAGTCTCTCGCGCAACAGATCGCGCGGATCTCCAAGGCTGGCAAGCCGGTGCCTGCGCAGACCGCGGCCGCGCTGGCTACCCCACCGAAGATCCAGGACGTGGTGCCGCTGCCCAAGGACGACAGCGCCGGCAGTTCGCTGAGCTTCATCATCCAGGCGATCTGCCTGGGCGGGTCGATCGCGTCCCTGGCGCTGGGCAGACTCGGCGGGCTCACCGACCGCTCCTTGCTGCGCGGCGTGGGACATGCGGCCCTCCTGATCGTCTACGCCCTGGCCTCGGCAGGCGTGGCGCTCGCGGCCATGGCGGCGTTCGGGGTCGGCAGCGGCGCGAGCCACGGGACGCTGTTCTGGGGACTGGCACTGGTGTCCTTGGCGGTCACCGCGTCCATCGCCGCGGCGGTCGCGCTCTTCGGATCCGCCGGCACCCTGCTGGGCGGCCTCTACTTCACGCTCGGCCTGATCATCTCCGGCGCCTCGATCGCACCCGAGATGCTGCCGCATGCGGGCAACGCGATCGGGAAGGTCCTGCCGCCGGGGGCGGGTGCCACCGTGGTCCGGGATGCCCTCTACTTCCCGGACGCCTCCACCGGCGGGCCGTTCGTGGTGCTCGGCATCTATGCGGGCCTCGGCCTGCTGATCGTCCTGGTGACCAACGCGGTCAGGCGGCAGACAGTTGTCGCGCAGTGACATATTGGGAGTCATGAGCCTGAAGACCGAAGCCATCGTCGCCGAGTCGGCCGGCGCCCCCTTCGTCACCCGCACCATCGAACACCGCGACCTGCGCGACGACGACATCGTCATCGACATCGCCTACGCCGGGATCTGCCACAGCGACATCCACCAGGTCCGGGAGGAGTGGGGCAGCGCGATCTTCCCCATGGTCCCCGGCCATGAGATCGCCGGGACCGTCGCCGCCGTCGGTGACGCCGTGACCAAGCACAAGGTCGGCGATCGTGTCGGCGTGGGCTGCATGGTCGACTCGTGCGGGGAGTGCGAGTACTGCAAGAACGGCGAGGAGCAGTTCTGCGACAAGGGCGCCGTGATGACCTACAACGGTCGTGGCTACGACGGCGAGCCCACCTACGGCGGGTACGCCAAGCAGGTCGTCGTCTCGGAGAACTTCGCCGTCCGCATCCCCGAGGGCATCGGCCTGGATGAGGCCGCTCCCCTGCTCTGCGCCGGGATCACCACCTGGACTCCGCTGAAGCGCTGGGGTGCCGGGCCGGGCAAGAAGGTCGCGGTCGTCGGTCTCGGCGGACTCGGCCACATGGGGGCGAAGTTCGCCCACGCGATGGGGGCCGAGGTCACGGTGATCTCGCGCAGCGAGGCCAAGCGCGCGGACGCGCTGGAGCTCGGTGCCGACGACTACCTCGCCACCGCCGACGCCTCCGTGCTCAAGGACAACCGCCGCCGATTCGACATCATCCTCAACACGGTCAGCGCAGGCCTCCCGATGCCGGCCTACCTGGCGATGCTCAAGCCGCTCGGCGTGATGGTGAACGTGGGCATCCCCCCGGAGAACTACGAGTTCTCGGCGGGCTCGGTGGTCGGCGGATCGAAGGTCCTGGCCGGATCCAACATCGGCGGCATCCCAGCACCCCAGGAGATGCTCGACTTCGCCGCCGCCCACAACCTGGGCGCCTCGATCGAGACGATCTCCGCGGATCAGGTCGACGACGCCTACGACCGCGTCGTGGCCGGCGACGTCCGCTACCGCTTCGTCATCGACACCAGCACGATCAGCGCCGACTGACGCCGACCTTTCACTTATTGACGTCGACCGTGCACCTTTTTACGTCGACCATGCAAGTATTTCGGTCGAGATTCCCACGATCGTGCGTCAAGTGCAAACTCGACCGCCTTAGGTGGA
>JBQCJL010000329.1:0-5056 GCA_051952795.1 Marmoricola sp. | reverse complement strand
CGGGACCGGCCCCGACGAAGTGGACCGTCACCGCGCCTCCTCCACGAATCGAGGCGTCCAGACTCGACCCCGCGTGACGCGCGTTCTCGACGAGCCGACGATCACCAGGCACTTCATGTCGATGGCCGCTGGGTCCAGCTCACCGAGCGTCGTCACGGTCAGCGACTCCTCGGCCCGGCCGACGTCGCGGCCGATCACCACCACCGTGTCGGGTCGATGCACCTTGAGGAGGAGGTCCTTGGCCCAGCCGATCTGCTCGGTACGGGCTCGCGAGGCGGGGTTGTAGAGCGCGATCACCAGGTCGGCCTCGGCCAGCGCACGGAGGCGATCCTCGAGCACCGTCCAGGGCTTGAGCCGATCCGAGAGGTTGACGACGGCGAAGTCGCCACCGATCGGAGCGCCTGCACGAGCCGCGACCGCCTGCACGGCGCTCACCCCGGGGACCACCCGGATCGGCACCGCGTCGTAGGCCGGATCGTCAGCCGCCTCGAAGACGGCGGTCGCCATCCCGAATACGCCGGCATCCCCGCCCGAGACCACGGCCACCCGCTCCCCCCGACGAGCGAGATCCAGCGCGAACCGGGCGCGATCGACCTCGACCGTGTTGCCGGAGGCGTGTCGCGTGAGGCCCTGGCGCTGCGGGACCCGGGCCACGTAGGGGGCGTATCCGACCACGTGATCCACCGAGCGCAGAATCTCGGACGCCTCGGGCGTCAGCCAGAGGTCCGGACCCGGCCCGAGCCCGACCACGACCAACTCGGATGCGCCGCTGGCCTCATCCGCGAGCTCCTCGATCGCGTCCGCGGACCGGCGCAATCTCAGTGACTCCGGCCCTCCGGCCGAGTCTCCCGGCAGCACGATCAGCGAGAAGTATGGAACCGTCTCCTCCTCGACCTCGGTCACCGGCACCCAACGCTCCTGTGGCTGGGAGGCGTACTCGACGTACCAGGCGCCTTCGAGCCGTCCGGCCTCCCGAAGAGCCGCCCGGACGGCGGGGAAGGTCCTGCCCAGCTTCATGATCACGGCCGCATCGGTGTCCGCGAGTCGGCGAGCGAGCTCAGGCTGCGCCAGGGTTCCCGGCAACACCGTGAGGACGTCCGTCTGACGCACGAGCGGCGTCGCCACCGTTGCCGTCGCGGCAGCGAAGGCGGGTACGCCGGGGACGACCGCCGTCCTGTAGGACTCCTTGAAGCGGTCGTGGAGGTACATCGAGGAGCCGTAGAAGAGCGGATCCCCCTCAGCCAGCAGCACCACGTCACGGCCGGCATCCAGATGAGCGGCCAGACGGTCCTCGCACTCCCGATAGAAGTCGGCCATCGCGCCGACGTAGCCACCTGGATGATCAGTGGTCCCGGTTGTGACCGGGTAGCGCAGCTCCTCCTCCACCGCGGTCGCTGGGATCAGCGCCGAGGCGATGCGACGGGCGTGCGACGACTTCCGGACGCCCGCGTGATACGCCACGACCTCGGCCTTGCCGATCAGACGGGCAGCCTTGAAGGTGACCAGCTCCGGGTCGCCCGGCCCGATGCCCACGATCGTGAAGGTGCCGGCCATCACTCGGCCTCCTGGGCGAGCGCGTTGAGCGCCGAGGACGTCATCGCAGACCCGCCCCGGCGACCACGGACGGTCACGTACGGGATGTCGATGCCGTGCGTCGAGCCGAGGTCGACCAGCGCCTGCTTCGACTCCGCCGCCCCGATGAAGCCCACCGGACAGCCGACGATCGCGGCGGGACGCGGCACGCCGTCGAGCAGCATCTCGAGCAGGTGGAAGAGCGCCGTCGGTGCGTTCCCGATGGCGACGACCGCGCCGTCCAGGTAGGGCTCCCACAGCGACACGGCGGCAGCGGTCCGCGTGGTGGTCCACTGGCTCGCCAGGTGCGGCACGCGCTCGTCGTTCAGCAGGCAGAGCACATCGTTGCCACGGGGCAGCCGGCTCCGGGTGACGCCGGTGGCCACCATGGTCGCGTCACACAGGATCGGAGCGCCCTCCTCCAGAGCGGAGCGCGCCGCCGACACCAGGCGCGGGTGCACCAGGAGATCCCTGGCGAGATCGACCTGCCCACTGCCGTGGATCATCCGTACGGCGAGCTTCTCAGCATCAGCGGGGACACCGCTGAGGTCGGCCTCCCTTCGGATCGTCGCGAAGGAGTCGACGTAGATCGCCGAGCCGACGTCGATGTAGTCGAAGCGGCGCGCGGGCCGGCGGGGTTCGGTCATGACTGCTCCGGATGGTCGGGGACGAAGACGCCACGCCAAGGCGTGACTACGAGGACGGGTTCGCTGAGTAGGGCGCTCGCCGCGACGCGATCGAGGATGCCGCCGGCGACGCGGTGGTGATAGCCGCCGTCGACCCGGCCGTAGCCAAGCGGCCCGATCGCGTGCGGAACCCCGGGCTCGCGGTCACACGCGGGAACGAGGGGCTCGGCGCGTTCACGGATGTGCCACGGCGCCGCCGGACCAGCTGGACGCTCCTCGAGGAACCTCCGAGCGAGCGCGACCAGGTGGGCGGGTGCTTGCTTCAGGTCCACGACGGGCCCCCACGCGTCACCGATCCTGAGTTGCACTCGAGCTCCGTCCAGAGCCACGAGTCCGAGGTCGCACTGCCGCTCGACGA
Organism: Marmoricola sp.; assembly: GCA_051952795.1. GTDB lineage: Bacteria > Actinomycetota > Actinomycetes > Propionibacteriales > Nocardioidaceae > Marmoricola. The sequence goes on along the minus strand of JBQCJL010000329.1, from coordinate 2,440 downwards.
GGTCGCCGCGGCCATCGTCGAAGACGAAGAGGAACCGACCCGGAAGACTGCTCAGGCGGTCATCGGCGAGAAGCAGGCGGTCGAGCTCGGCCGCCAGCGGTCGCAGGTCTGCACGGCCGCTGCCGAAGCCCGTCTGCGGCGAGACCAGGATGTTGCGGATCAGCTCGTGACGACGGGATGGCAGAAGCCCGGTCGCCTCGATCGCGGCGACGACCTGCTCGGGCAGCCGGGCGGCCGGGGCGAACCCGCGGACCTGCAGATTCGCGCGGGTCGTGAGATGGATATCGCCATCGCCGTGCCCCTCCGCGACGTCGAGCACGGACGACAACTGAGCGCCCGAGAGGTGTCCGCCGACGAGTCGGATCCTGATCATCAGCCCGTCGTCGGCAGGCCATGGCCGCAGGACGCCGGGGCACAGGTCTGCGCGCACACGCGAGGATTGCGTGCTCGTCACGAGGTCCTTCCGGCCCTGGAGCCCGTACGCGGGGCTCACGACTGACCAAGCGGCGGTTGCCGCGAGGGCCAGCAGGTCTTCGGACTCGGGGTCATCCGGTGCGGAGCGCCTTCCCGGGTCACCCCAGTGGCGTCATGCTCCGCCCGTCACCCTCACCGCTGCGCGTCAGTCCCGGATTCACACCGGGTTCCCTGGCTCGGTTGAGCTTGACTGGCAAGAGTCACCCTACGTGTCGGGCCGGCCGGAGCGTGAGGACCCCGGCGGTTTCGTCTCAGGGGCCGGCGGGTACGGATGGCCCATGCAGGTAACTGAGGTGAGGACCGTCGACTTCGGCGGGATCCCGATCGATTGGGACCGCCGGGTGTTGGAGCCGCGGCCGTGGACGTCCGCGCAGGCGGAGTGGGCCGCTGAGCTCGCTGGCGACGCGCCGGAGGGGCCCATCTTGGAGTTGTGCTGCGGCGCCGGTCAGATCGGCCTGATGGCGGCGAAGCTGTCCGGTCGACCGCTGGTCCAGGTCGATCGCGACGAGGTGGCAGCGGGCTACGCGCGCCGCAACGCGGAGCGAGCAGGCATCGCCAGCGAGATCCGGGTGGCGTCGATGGAGAGTGCGTTCAGCCCCGGGGAGGCATTCCCGATCGTGGTGGCAGACCCGCCGTGGCTGCCGACGGCGCTGGTGAGCACCTTCCCCGACGATCCGGTCACCGCCGTCGACGGCGGCACCGACGGGCTGGGCCTGGTCACGCTGGCCGCACGCGTCGCCCTCGAGCACCTGGTCCCGGCAGGGCATTTGGTGCTCCAGGTCGGCACCGACGAGCAGGCGGACTACATCGCGCGCGGCCTCGAGCAGCAAGCGCCCTGGGCTGGTCCGATCAGCGCCGCGGTCGCGGATCGTCGGTCAGGTGCGCGCGGGGTTCTGGTGCACGTCAGGCGTCAGGCTTAGCGACCTTGTGGGTCCCGTCGCACCAGGGACCGCGCTGGGTGAGCCCACAGGCGCACACCGCCACCACCCCTCGCCGGGTGGGGTGGGCCACGCCATCGGCGTCGTAGATCTCGTCCGCGCCGCGCACCAGGACGGGCCCGCCGGGGATGGCGGTGACCTGGCAGGCTCGCGTGCTCATGCCGCCGTCCGCTCCGGCGCAGGGGCAAGCGTGGAGCGCCCCTCCCGCCACGCGGCGACCATCGCGTCACCCGCGACGGCATCCAAGAGGATGCAGGCGGCGGCGCCGAAGAGGACGTCGTCGCGCAGTCGGGGGGTCTCCTCGGCGAGAGGAACGCAGATGCCGCGCAGAGCCAGGTGCTCGTGCACGGCATCGGCTTCCACGTGCTCGTCGAAATAGCGTTCGACAGCCTCGCCGAGCTCGAGACGTCGGGCTCCTTGGAGGTAGCGCCGACAAGGGATCGAGCTGGTCATCTCGAAGGCGGCGAGGTGGCCCATGGCCGCGGCCCGGAGTCGCCGGTTGAGGCCGAACAGCGACATCGCGTTGTTGACCGCGAGCGTGTAGGCGGGGACCTGGTCCACGTAGGCGCCATATGCCGCATCGAGCCCAGCGGCCTCGAGCGCCTCCGCATACAGGCGGCTGTGCAGCCACTCCGGCCGCCCCGCCCCGAACTCGTCGTTCTGCAGCTCGGCCAGGGCGGTCTTGGCGGCGCCCTCCAATCGCGGCAGCGCCCACGCGTGCGGGTCGCTCTCCTTCAGGTGGTAGACGCTGCGCTGGATCAGGAACTCCCGATACTGCTCGGCCGTGGCCTGGCGGTGCATGAAGCTCGGAAGTGACTCCTGGGACTGCCAGGAGGTGATCGCCTCGACCTGCGCGGGCAGCGTGCGAGCCTCGGCGGCGAGGTCGAGGACCGGCTGCACCTCGGCCTTCAGCTCGTCCTCGAAGGCCCTCTCCAACTCGGTGCGCACCGCGATCAAGGAGGGATCCCACTCACGCCGCTCATCAACCTCGTCGAAGCCGCGGTAGTGCAGCTCGTAGAGCATCCAGA
>JBQCJL010000328.1:0-3875 GCA_051952795.1 Marmoricola sp. | reverse complement strand
GCCGTGCTCGCGCGCGTCGAGCGGGTCGTCTTCGGTGCCTTCGACGACAAGGCCGGCGCGGTCGGGAGCCTGTGGGACGTGGTGCGCGACCGGCGCTTGAACCATCGCCCGGAGGTGATCGCCGGTGTGCTCGCCGACGAGACGTCCGGCCTGCTCGCCGAGTTCTTCGCCCAGCAACGCGACTGACGGCTCCGGTTCTCAGCCGGTTTTCAGGCCTATGCGAGGATCGTCGCCATGCGCTCACGCCTCCTCGCTGCCGCCGTCGCCGTCCCGCTCGTCGCCGTGTCCTTGACCGGTTGCGGTGACTCCGCGGCACAGAAGTACGCCAAGACCGCGCCGGCGACCATCGACAAGGACGCCCGTGCCGCCGTCGGGGCGCTGAAGTCGGTGCACATCGCCGGCACGATCACCGACAGCGGCTCGACGGTCTCGATCGACCTGCACCTGGACAACCAGGGGAACTGCACCGGCTCGATCACCAATGCCGGCCAGAAGATCCAGTTGATCGGCGTCACCGGCGGCCACATCTACGTCAAGGCGGCTGCCTCCTTCTGGCAGGGCGCAGCCGGTGTCCCGGCCGCCACCGCTGCCGTGTACGGCACCAAGTGGGTCACCGGGCAGTCGCTGGCCTCCTTCGGATCGATCTGCAACCTCAACCAGTTCGCCAAGAACATCAACGCCAGCACGATCGCCGCGGACAAGCCGAAGGTCGTCGGCACCGGCACCGTGAACGGGACCGACGTGGTCAAGCTGGAGGTGATCGACAAGGACAAGTCCAAGTCGATCCTGTCCGTCGCCGTGAACAACCCGCACAACGTGATCCAGGTGGCTGGAGAGAAGAGCAAGGGTGCGGTGACGTTCTCCGAGTTCAACGTCCCGGTGAAGTCGACGGCTCCCTCGGGGTCGGTGAGCATCGACCAGCAGATGGGCTCGCACTGATGCGCCTTCGCGCCGTCGTCGCGGCGGCGGTCGTCCCGGCTCTCGGGCTGACCCTCGCCGGCTGTGGGCAGTCGGCGGTGGACTCCTATGTGAAGACCGCGCCGGCCAAGATGGACCAGGACGTGCGCGATGCGATGACGGCGTTGACCTCCATCCACGTCCACACCGTTCAGACGGTCAACACGACGCCGTTCGTGCTGGACATCAGCGTGGACAATGCCGGCCGCTGCATCGGAACGCTCTCGCTCGGCACCCAGACGCTCAACCTCATCGGCCTCAGCGGGACCAAGGTCTACGCGAGGGCGAGCGCCGACTTCTGGAGCAAGCAGGAGGGCGCGAACGCCGCGACGGCGACGGCCCTCGCGAACAAGTGGGTCACCGGTCTTCCCACCTCGATGTTCGCCAGCACCTGCGACATCAAGTCGCTCGTCGGGTCGTTCACCCAGAACTCGGTCGCCAACGACAAGCCCAAGGTCCTTGGCAAGGTGAAGATCGACGGCACCGAGGCGGTGACGCTCCAGATCACGCTCAACGGCACGGCGGTCAAGATCGCCGTCGATCCGAACGCACCGCATCGGCCGCTGCAAGTGACGTCCTCGGGCGGCAAGCTGACCTCGACGTTCACGCAGTTCGACAAGCCCGTGCGACCGACCGCCCCGGCGGGAGCGCAGGACGTCAAGACGCTGACAGGCGGCAAGTAGCGGCCCGCGACGATTTCTCGACGCGCCGCCCGGTGCAGTAATCTCTCCGGCGGTGGCGTGTCCGAGCGGCCGAAGGTGCATCACTCGAAATGATGTGTGGGGTCAAACCCACCGTGGGTTCAAATCCCACCGCCACCGCTCTTGAAATGAACCCCGTCGGGATCTCCCGGCGGGGTTCGTTCGTGTTCGGGGCGACCCGACGTATCACGGAGCCCGCGCCCCACTCCTTCTCCAGTGAGCTCGGTGGTCTGTCATCGAGCGCCATCACCGCACCGGCCCGGAGGGGGTCGGCCGAAACCCTGGAGTGATCATGAAGAAGCTGCGTCTCGCCCATGTCCTGCCCGCCGTCGTCGTCGCCGTCCTGCTGGGATCGGGCTCGGCCTACGCCACCACGCTGATCTACACGAACAACATCGCCAACAACGCGGTGACGTCCCCCAAGCTCGCGCCGGCCGTGCGGTCCGCGATCGCCAACAACGGGCTCACCCGCTACCACGTGGTCACCCAGTACGTGACCGTCCCGGCCGGGGACAGCACCCGGACCGTCGACGTCAAGTGCCCGACCGGTGAGGTCGCCCTGGGCGGCGGTGCTCACTACGGCAACACCTGGAGCCCGCAGGCCAGCGTCAAGTGGGCCTACGTCGCCGAGTCGAGCATCGACGCGGCACACACCGGCTGGTCGTCGGAGCTGGTCACCGTCGCGCCCCAGGGTGCCTCGATGTTCACGGCGAACGCCGTCTGCGCCGCCTCGCACTGAGGATCGCGGCAGCCCCTTGGGGGACGTCATACGGACGGGGCGCCCCGGTGCCCCGTCCGTCTGACGTTGCTGGGAGCGGAGCGGTCGCCTCCACCTCGAGCGCCCTCCCTAGACTCAGCGCATGACTTCCTGGTTCGCCTCGCCCGCCGATGCCGACAGGCGCCTCGCCGAGGTCGGCTACCTGGCGGACAGTGCGACCAGCACCACCGCCTACCTGGCGGGCGCGCTCGAGAAGCCGCTGCTCGTCGAGGGGCCGGCGGGCGTCGGCAAGACCGAGCTCGCCAAGGCGATCGCGGCATCGACGGGCGCGGAGCTGATCCGACTGCAGTGTTACGAGGGTCTCGACGAGTCCCGGGCGCTGTACGAGTGGAACTACAAGAAGCAGCTGCTGCGGATCCAGTCTGAAGGCACCGCGAATAAGTCCTCGTCCTGGTCCGACCTCCACGACGACATCTTCAGCGAGGAGTTCCTGCTCACCCGGCCGCTCCTGACCGCGATCCGGCGCGACGAGCCCACCGTGCTGCTCATCGACGAGGTCGACAAGACCGACGTCGAGGTCGAAGGTCTGCTGCTCGAGGTGCTCAGCGACTTCCAGGTGACCATCCCCGAGCTCGGCACCATCGAGGCGACGCAGCGGCCGATCGTGCTGCTCACCTCCAACGCGACCCGGGAGCTGTCGGAGGCGGTGAAGCGCCGCTGTCTGTACCTGCACATCGACTACCCGGAGTCGGATCGGGAGAAGGAGATCGTCCGCGGTCAGGTGCCGGAGATCGACGATGCTCTCGCCGGTCAGATCGTCGACGTCGTCGCCAAGCTGCGCGGAGTCGAGCTGAAGAAGCAGCCCTCGATCGCCGAGACGCTCGACTGGGCCCGCACGCTGGTCGCTCTGGGTGTCGGCACGCTCGACGCGGCGACGATCGATGCCACCCTCGGCGTGGTGCTCAAGCACGTCAGCGACCACGCCGTCGCCATCCGTGAGCTCCGGCTGCGCGCGGGCAGATGAGCTTCCTCGATCGGCACATCGCGTTCTTGGAGGCCCTCCGTGATGCGGGCCTTCCGGTCTCGCTCGCCGAAGGACTGGACGGCATGGCCGCCATCCAGGCGCTCGGCATGGACGAGCGCGAGACGCTCCGCGCCGCGTATGCCGCCACCCTGGTGAAGCGGAAGTCCCATCGGCTCAGCTTCGACAAGGTCTTCGACCTCTACTTCCCGCCCCTCGTCGGCGCACCATCCTCGGTGGGCGACGATTCCGCGGAGGCCGACGCCGCGACGCCGCTCGACGGTCCCGAACAGCTGAACGCCTACCGTGACCAGCTCGCCGAAGCCCTCTCCCTGGGCGACGAGCAGCTGCTCACCGCGATGGCACGCGAGGGCGTGCAGCGCTTCGGCATGATCCGCGGTCGCGGGCCGGGTGACCAGCGCTGGTCGACCTACACCGTGATGAACCGGGTCGCGCCCTCGGGGCTGGGTGATCGGAT
>JBQCJL010000327.1:0-3823 GCA_051952795.1 Marmoricola sp. | reverse complement strand
ATCGGGTCGCCGAGCGCTGCTCTCAGCTCAGAGGTGTTCAGAGAACCTGACGACGATCCGCGCGAGCGCCGTACTGACCGCACGTGGGGCAGGCACGGTGGGGCAGGTGCTTGGCGCCGCAGGCAGGGTTGCTGCAGGTCACCAAAGACGGCAGCGTCGCCTTCCACTGCGAACGGCGGTGGCGCGTGTTGCTGCGCGACATCTTCCGCTTCGGAACAGCCACGGTAACTCCTTGGTCGCGTACCTAGTCAGGTACAGGTCTCGTCGAAACTCAGTCGGTCAGGTCGGTCAGTGCGGCCCAACGCGGGTCGATCGGGTCTGCGTGCCGGTGACCCGGGTCGTCGGCAAGCCGCTCCCCGCATTCGGGGCACAGACCTGCACAGTCCTCGGAGCACAGCGGCTGGAACGGCAGCGCAAGCACCACCGCGTCCCGCAGCAGCGGTTCGAGATCGATGAGATCGCCCTCGAGCCGCCGGACATCGAGCTCGTCGTCCAACTCGGAAGAGCCGCTGGCTCCCCCGTCATCGTCGTAGACGAACAGTTCCTGGAACCGGACGTCGACACTGTCTTCGATCGGATCCAGGCACCGGACGCACTCACCCACCAGGTCGGCCTGCGCCGATCCGGTGACGAGAACACCCTCCATCACGGCCTCGAGGCGCAGATCCACGTGGACCGGCGAACCTTCGGGGACGGTCAGGACTTCGATGCCCAGCTCTGCGGGGGCTGCCTCCGTCAGCGAGACCTCGCGCTGCGACCCCGGGCGGCGGCCGAGCTCGCGCGTATCGAGCACGAACGGCGCTCTCGGGTCGAGACTGCGCAAGGTGTCACATCCGTTGACGACTCCTACAGAACCTTCAGGATCTTACCGGTCACTGCGACCGGGAGCCAAAACGCCGATTCAGTCCCGGCGCAGATGCTCCGGCAGATGGATGCGGTCGACGTCGCTGTCGTCGGCGAGGCCGTGGACCACGCCCTCCATGAGACGAGCGCGTCCGCGGCGGACGGCCTCGAGCGTGCGCTCGAGCGTCAGCTCGAAGTTCGCGAGGTTCTCCTCGATATAGGCGTCCGTCTCCTGGCGCAGCTCGGCGGCACCGCGCTCGGCCGCCGCCGTCATCTCGTCGGCGCGCTGCTGGGCCAGCTTGTAGACGTCGGTGTCCGACACGAGTGCCTCGCGCTCGGCCTGGGCCTGCCGCAACAGCTCCTGTGCCTCGTCACGGCTCGCCTCGACGACCTCGTCGGCCTCCGCGACGACCGTCACCGCCTCCCCCAGGGAGCTGTCGATGGCCGCATCGAGGTTCTCGATCAACGCCGCGATCTCGGCACGGTTGATCACCACGGACGCCGACATCGGCATCGCCCGGGCATTCGCGACGAGGGAGCGCAACGCGTCGAGATGGACGTCGATGTCCTGGCGCATCAGGTATCACTACTCCGGAATCGGGGGTTAGGAGTCGGATTGCTCTGCGCGTTCGCGCAGTCGCCGTGTCAAACGATCCAGAACGAAATCTGGCACGAGTCCGGAGACATCTCCGCCGAACGTGGCGACTTCCTTCACCAGAGACGAAGCGAGGAAGGAATATTCGGGACTGGTCGGGATGAAGACGGTCTCGACCTCGGTCAGTGACGAGTTCATCTGAGCCATCTGCAACTCGTAGTCGAAGTCGCTGACGGCGCGCAGTCCTTTGACGATCGCCTGGATGTCGCGCTCTTGGCAGAAGTCGGTGAGAAGGCCGTCGAAGCCGGCGACGCTGACGTTCGGGAACTCCGCACACGCCTCCCGCAGCATGTCCATCCGCTCGTCGGGGGTGAACAGCCGTGCGCGCGCCTTCGCCTTGTTGATGCCGACGGCGACGATGACCTCGTCGAACAACGACGACGCTCGCGCCACGATGTCGATGTGTCCGTTGGTGACGGGATCAAAGGATCCGGGGCATACGGCCCTGCTCATGGATTGACCTTCCTGCCATTCAGCGCAAGCGAACGTACCAGAGCACGGTCTCGCCGTAACGGCGTTCTCGCAAGGTCTCCCACCCGGCCGGATAGCGGGGCTCCGGGCTCCGCACGGACCGCTCGATCACGACCTCCGAACCAGGGCCGACCCAGCCGTTGCCGTCGAGTCCGAGCAGTGTGGTGGAGAGGTCATCTTCACTGAGGGGATACGGCGGATCGGCGAAGACGACGTCGAACCGAGTACGCGCCGGTTCCGCCACCACTCGCTCGACGGGCTTGGCGATCACCGTCAGGGGCAGGCCGAGGTCGCGCGCGTTGCCGGAGATCAGGCTGGCCACCTTGCGGTCGGACTCCACCGCCGTGGCCGCGGAGGCACCTCGGGACAGCGCCTCCAGGCCGACGGCTCCGGAGCCCGCATAGAGGTCGAGCACGGTATGGCCGGCCAACGTTCCGAGCTGCGATTCCAGCGCCGAGAACAGCGCCTCGCGCACGCGGTCCGAGGTCGGCCGCGTCCTCTCGCCGGATGGAGTCCGCAGGCGCCGACCGCCGGCACTTCCGCCGATGATGCGTGTCATCGCCGGCGTCAGCCCATCTCCAGATAGTCGGCGTGCTCGCTGGCCTCGAGCTCGCGGGCCGCCCGATCGAGGTCGGGTGCCGACGCCAGTGTCGGATCGGCCGCGAGCAGAGCCGTGGCCTCTTCGCGAGCCTCGACGATGACGTCCTCGTCATCGAGCACCGAGAGCAGGCGCAGGACTCGACGCCGACCACTCTGCTGGACACCGAGCACGTTGCCCTCACGGCGTTGGATCAGGTCGATGCGGGACAGCTCGAAGCCGTCGCGCGTGGAGGCGACCGCTGCGAGGCGCTCCGCGCTGGAGCCCTCGGGGTCGGCATCCGTGACCAGCAGGCAGAGGCCGTCGTGGCCGCCGCGTCCGATGCGGCCACGCAACTGGTGCAGCTGCGAGACGCCGAAGCGGTCGGCGTCGAGGATCACCATCACCGAGGCGTTGGGCACGTCGACGCCCACCTCGATCACGGTGGTCGAGACCAGCACGTCGATCTCGCCCGCGGCGAAGGCGCGCATCGCCGCATCCTTGTCCTCGGGGCTCATCCGTCCGTGCAGGGCTTGGACTCGTAGATGACTCAACGGACCGTCGCTCAAGCGCTCGACGACGTCGAGAACCGCATGGAGGACGGGTCCCTCCTCCGGCGGCGGCTCGTCGCCGATCCGTGGACACACGACGTACGCCTGCCTGCCCTCGGCGACCGCCTCGCTGATGCGCTCCCAGGCGGCGGCGAGCCAGGCAGGGTGCGTCTTCGTCGGAATCACCGTGGTCCGGACGCTGCCGCGTCCCGCGGGCACCTGGGTCAACGTCGAGGTCTCGAGATCCCCGAAGACGGTCATGGCGACGGTCCGTGGGATCGGGGTCGCGGTCATCACGAGCACGTGCGGCGGTCGTTCCGCCTTCGCGGAGAGCGCCGCGCGCTGCTCCACGCCGAAGCGGTGCTGCTCGTCGACCACCACGAGCCCCAGATCCTGGAACTGGACCTTGTCCTCGAGGATCGCGTGCGTTCCGATGACGATGCCCGCCTCCCCGCTCGCCGCGTCCAGCAGGGCCTGACGCCGTGCGGCCGTGGTCATCGAGCTGGTCAGCAGTGCGATCCGGGTGGCCCCATCGGCGGCACCGAGACGTCCGCCCTCACCGAGGTCGCCGAGCATCGCCCCGATCGACCGTGCGTGCTGTTGGGCCAGCACCTCGGTGGGCGCCAGCAGGGCAGCCTGACCACCACTGTCGACGACGCGCAGCATCGCCCGTAGCGCTACGAGCGTCTTCCCGGATCCGACCTCTCCCTGCAGCAGCCGGTGCAT
>JBQCJL010000326.1:0-9758 GCA_051952795.1 Marmoricola sp. | reverse complement strand
TCAGGCACGTGGACGCTGGGTACGATCTGGCCGCCGAGGTCGCCGAGGCGCGTGGAGTCCGCATCCCGATGGCCGAAGGCTGAGCGATGGACTTCGAGGCGATGTGGCACGCACTGCGGCCGGTCGGACGGATGGCGTCCGGCGGCTATCGGCGCTCGCCCTATGCCTCCGCCGAGCGCGAGTGCCTGGCCTGGTTCGAGGAGCAGACGGCCGCCCGGGGCCTTCGGCTCGAACGCGACGGCAACGGCAATGTGGTCGCCTGGTGGGAGCCCTCCGGCGCGACCGGCGATGCGGTCGTGACCGGATCGCACCTGGACAGCGTGACCGAGGGCGGTGCCTTCGACGGCCCGCTGGGTGTGCTCTCCGCCCTAGCCGCGCTCGACGAACTGCGGGCTCGGGGTATCGCGCCGGTCCGCCCTCTCGGCATCTCCGTGTTCGTCGAGGAGGAGGGCTCGCGCTTCGGCATCGCGTGCCTGGGCTCACGATTGGCCACCGGCGCGCTGGGTGCGGAGCAGGCCGCCTCCCTGGTCGATCGTGACGGGACCTCGCTCACGGACGCGATGGAGCAGGCCGAGGTCGAGCCCGCTCTGGGTCGCTCAGCCTGGCTCGATCGCGTCGGGACCTTCGTCGAGCTGCATGTCGAGCAGGGCCGCGACCTCGTCCATCGCGAGCGGCCGGTGGCCGTCGCGAGCGGCATCTGGCCGCACGGCCGCTACCGCTTCGCCTTCGACGGCGAGGCGAATCATGCGGGCACGACGCGCATGGAGGACCGACACGATCCGATGCAGACCTACGCCATGACGGCGTTGGCCGCGGCCAAGCAGGCGAGGCTTTCCGGACAGCGAGCCACCTTCGGTCGCATCGAGGCGGTGCCGAACGGGACCAACGCGGTGCCGTCGCGCGTGACGGCCTGGCTCGACGCTCGCGCCGACTCCGACGCAGCGCTGGCGGAGCTCGTGGCAGGGATCGAGCGGCAGGCCCGCGAGCGCGCACAACGCGATGGCACCCGACTGGAGCTCACACCCGAGTCGGTCTCCCCGGAGGTGGCCTTCGACGCCGCGCTCGCGCAGCGGTTGGCCAAGGTCCTCGACGACGCTCCGATCATCGCGACCCAAGCCGGTCACGACGCGGGCGCGCTCGCAGCCGCCGGCATTCCGTCCGCGATGCTCTTCGTCCGCAACCCGACCGGCGTCTCGCATTCCCCCGACGAGCACGCCGAGATGGCCGACTGTCTGGCGGGGGCGCAGGCTCTCGCCGACGTGCTCGCGGAGCTGGTGGCATGAACCTGGAGCACGCTTATCTCGACGGCGAGGTCCTCGATGACGTCGAGGTCACCGTCGAGAACGGCATCATCACGGAGGTTGAGGAGAGCCCGAAGGGCTCGTCACGAAACCCCCCAACCCGACCTGGCCTCACCCTCCCGGGCCTCGCCAACTGCCACTCGCACGCCTTCCACCGCTCGCTCCGCGCCCGGACCCAGACCGAGCGCGGCAGCTTCTGGACCTGGCGAGACCAGATGTACGCCCAAGCCGCATCGCTGACCCCCGACGACTATGTCGCGCTCGCCACCAAGGTCTATGCGGAGATGCGCGCGACCGGCATCACGGCCGTCGGCGAGTTCCACTACCTGCACCACCAGCCGGATGGGACGCCCTACGACGATCCCAACGAGATGGGGAAGGCGTTGCTGGCCGCCGCCGACGAGGTCGGCATCCGGATCCGTCTCCTCGACGCGTGCTACGTCTCCTCGGGATTCGGGCAGCGGCCCGAAGGGGTCCAGCGCCGGTTCACCGACGGTGATGCGGAGCGGTGGGCTGAGCGCGTCGCCGCCTTCGACGACCCGCGCGTCGGCGTCGCGATCCATTCCGTGCGGGCGGTTCCGCGCGAGCAGCTCGCGACGGTGGTCGAGGCTGCCGTCGGTCGACCACTGCACGTGCACCTCTCCGAGCAGGTCGCCGAGAACGAGGCCTGCTTGGCCGCCTACGGCGCCACGCCCACTCAAGTACTGGCCGATGCCGGTGCCCTCGGCTCGATGACCACCGTCGTCCATGCCACCCACCTCACCGATGCCGACATCAAGCTGCTCGGCGATGCCCAGGTGTTCGCCTGCTTCTGCCCGACCACCGAGCGCGACCTCGCGGACGGCATCGGGCCGTCGCGGGCCTTGGCGGCCGCCGGCGCCCGGCTCACGCTTGGTTCTGACAGCCATGCGGTCATCGATCTCTTCGAGGAGATGCGCGCGGTCGAGATGCACGAGCGACTGCTCACCGAGCAGCGAGGCCACTGGTCGGCATCGGAGCTGATCGATGCTGCGACCCACGACGGCCATGCCTCGCTCGGGTTCGCGGACAGCGGCCGGATCGCCATCGGGCAGCGGGCGGATCTCGTGACGATCGACCTCGACTCCTGGCGGACCCGCGACTGTGGCGCCAGCGCCGAGACCGTCGTCTTCGCAGCGACCGCGGCGGATGTCCTCCCGGAGGTTGAGGAGCCGCGAAGGGGCGTCACAGAGGTTGAGGAGCCGCAAAGCGGCGTCACGGAGGTTGAGGAGCCGCGAAGCGGCGTCACGAAACCGGATCCCCACCATGGCTGAGGTGTTCACCGGCATCGCCCAGCTGGTCACCAACGACCCCGCCCATGACGGCACGCCGCTCGGCATCGTGACCGACGCCGCCATCGTCACCGACCATGGCCGGATCGCCTGGATCGGTCCGCGAACATCCGCTCCCGCCGCCGACCTCGCCCACGATCTCGGTGGCCGCGCTGTCATCCCCGGATTCGTCGACTCGCATGCCCACCTGGTGTTCGCGGGTGATCGCTCGACCGAGTTCGCCGCCCGCATGGCGGGCGAGAGCTATGCCGCCGGCGGGATCCGCAGCACCGTGACGGCAACCCGCGCCGCCACCGACGAGCAGCTCGAGGCGAACCTCGTCCGGCTCCTGGGCGAGATGCGCCGGCAGGGCACGACCACCGTCGAGGTCAAGAGCGGCTACGGCCTGACGGTCCCCGACGAGGCCCGCAGCCTGGCGATCGCCCGCCGATTCACGCCGGAGACCACCTATCTGGGTGCGCATGTGGTGCCTGACGGCACGACGCCGGAGGACTACGTCGCCCTGGTCACCGGGCCGATGCTCGATCGCGCCGCCGCGTACGCCCGCTGGATCGACGTCTTCTGTGAGCGCGGCGCCTTCGACGCCGAGCAGGCTCGGACGATTCTCCAGGCAGGGATGGCGCAAGGGCTGCTGCCGCGGATCCACGCCAACCAGCTGGGCCACGGCCCGGGCATCGAGGTTGCCTGCGAGGTCGGGGCCGCGAGTGCCGATCACTGCACCTTCGCGAGCGACGAGGACCTGCGGAGCCTGGCCGATGCGGGCGTGGTCGCGACGTTGTTGCCCGGCGTCGAGTTCAGCACCCGCTCGCCCTACCCGGATGCGCGTCGCTTCCTCGATGCGGGTGTCACCGTCGCCCTGGCGACCGACTGCAACCCGGGCTCCTGCTTCACCAGCTCGATGCCGTTCTGCGTCGCGATCGCGGTGCGCGACATGAGGATGACGCCGGCCGAGGCGCTGTGGGCGGCGACGGCAGGCGGTGCGCGAGCGCTGCGTCGCGAGGACGTCGGGCAGCTGGTGCCCGGTGCCAGCGCAGACTTCGCCGTCCTCGATGCGCCCTCCTACCTGCACCTGGCCTACCGACCCGGCGTGCCGATCGTGGCGCGGACCGTCGACGGAGGGCGGTTGGAGTGACAGGATCAGTCCGCTAGTCGTGGGGCACCAGGACAAACAACGAAATGAGGAACTCAATGCGTCGCACTCCCTTAGCCGCAGCCGGCATCGCGGCTGCCTCGCTGGCCTTGGCGGCTTGCGGGTCGAACTCGCTGAGCACGAACAACGGTCCATCTGGCGGTTCGACCGGAACCACGACGGTCGACGCAGCGTCGGCGGCCCTGGTCCCCGCGGCGATCAAGGCGAAGGGCACGCTGACCGTCGGCACCGACGCCAGCTACGCGCCGTCCGAGATCCTCGCCTCCGACGGCAGCACCATCCAGGGCTTCGACATCGACCTCTTCAAGAAGGTCGCGGCGACGCTCGGTCTCAAGGTGACCTTCCAGAACGCCTCGTTCAGCACGATCATCGCGGGCGTCTCCAGCGCGAAGTACGACCTCGGCGTCTCGTCGTTCACGATCACCAAGGCGCGTGAGAAGCAGGTCAACATGGTGAGCTACTTCAGCGCGGGTGAGTCGTGGGCGGCTCCCAAGGGCAACCCCAAGAACATCAACATCGACAACGCCTGCGGTCTCACCATCGCCGTGCAGACCGGCACCGTCGAGCAGACCGACATCCAGGGCCGCAGCAAGGCATGCACCAAGGCCGGCAAGAAGTCGATCAACATCCTGTCCTACGACAAGCAGTCCCAGGCGACCGCCGAGGTCGTGGCTGGTCGAGCGGACGCGATGCTCGCCGACTCGCCCGTCACCTCGTACGCGATCAAGCAGGCGGGCGGCAAGCTGCAGCAGATCGGCGCGGTCTACGCGTCGGCTCCCTACGGGTACGTGATCCCGAAGTCGGAGATCGGCCTGGCGAACGCGATCGCGTCCGCGCTGCGGGTGCTGCACGCCAACGGCAGCTACCTCGCCGCGCTGAAGCCGTGGGGTGTCGAGGCGGGCGCGGTCTCGACGTTCGACCTGAACCCCACGAACGTGCCGGCCAGCTGAAGGATCTAAAGATGACTGTTCAGGGTCAGGAGGACTTCGGTCCCATCAAGGCTGTTCCGGTGAGACATCCGTGGCGTTGGGTCGCGGTCGTCGTCCTCCTGATCCTGACAGCGAAGTTGATCCACCTGCTTCTCACCAACCCGGCCTTCGATTGGCACTTCATCCTCCAGGCGATGATCCAGAGCCCGGTCATCCATGGGCTTCTGGTGGGAACGCTGGTCGGTTCCATCGGCGCCATGGCGCTGGGAGTCATCCTCGGCGTGCTCCTGGCGATCATGAGGTTGAGCGAGAACAAGGTGCTCTCGACGCTGGCGTGGGCCTACGTGTGGTTCTTCCGGGCAGTGCCCCGCTACGTCCTGCTGGCGCTCATGGGTCAGCTCGGCGTGCTCTTCCCGCCGCCGAACGGCCTGGGCATCGGCCTGCCGTTCGGCCCGCAGCTCCTGCACGGATTCGGCCTCCACGGCGACCTCGCCTTCATCCACCTCGACGCCAACCAGCTCTTCGGTGGCATCGTCGGCGGGATCATCGGGCTCGGGCTGTCGGAGGCGGCCTACATGGCGGAGATCGCGCGGGCGGGCATCCTGTCCGTGGACGCCGGCCAGGACGAGGCGGCCTGCGCGCTCGGCATGTCGCGCGGTCTCTCGATGCGCCGGATCGTGCTGCCCCAGGCCATGCGGGTGATCGTGCCGCCCACCGGCAACGAGTTCATCGGCATGACCAAGGACACCACGTTGATGACCGCCCTGCCGGTCAGCACCGAGCTGTTCTTCCAGCTCCAAGCCATCGGCAACAGCACCTACAAGGTGTTCGCCGTCGAGATCGCCGCCATCCTCTGGTACCTCATCATCTGCAGCATCCTGATGTACGGCCAGATGCATCTCGAGCGGCACTTCGGGCGCGGCTTCGGCTCCAAGGGTCCGGCGACGCCGCAGACCTTGCGAGCAAGACTGCTCGGCCTGGGAGGGGCGGGTCGACGATGACGGACACCCAGCCCTTGGTGCGGGCACGCAACGTGCACAAGAACTTCCACGGCAACGAGGTCCTCAAGGGCATCGATCTCGAGGTGCATGCCGGCCAGGTCGTATGCCTGCTCGGTCCCTCGGGCTCGGGCAAGACCACCTTCCTGCGCTGCATCAACCAGCTCGAGCACATCAATGCCGGCCGGATCTGGGTCGATGGGGAGCTGGCCGGCTACGAGGACCGCGAGGGCAAGCTCCATCGGCTCCACGACAAGGCCATCGCCGCCCAGCGCCGCGAGATCGGCATGGTCTTCCAGCGCTTCAACCTCTTCCCGCACATGACCGCGCTCGAGACCGTGATGGAAGCGCCGATCAAGGTCAAGAAGGTCAGCAAGGAGCAGGCACGCAAGCGCGGTCTCGAGCTGCTCGAGCGGGTCGGCCTCGGCGATCGCTGTGATCACTACCCGGCTCAGCTCTCGGGAGGTCAGCAGCAGCGCGTCGCCATCGCGCGTGCGCTCGCCATGGACCCCAAGCTGATGCTCTTCGACGAGCCGACCTCGGCGCTGGACCCCGAGCTCGTCGGTGAGGTACTCAACGTGATGCGCGAGCTGGCCAAGGCGGGCATGACCATGATCGTGGTGACGCACGAGATGGGCTTCGCCCGCGACGTCGCCGACGAGGTCGTCTTCATGGACGGCGGTGTGGTGGTGGAGCAGGGACCTCCCCAGGAGGTCTTCAGCAACCCCAAGCACGAGCGGACCAAGACCTTCCTCAGCCGCATCCGTCAGGAGGCACAGGCGATCGAGGCCGAAGCGGCGAGCATCCTCGAGGCATGACGGAGCTGTTCCTCGCACCTGACGGTGACCTCCGCTGCATCTGGGCGGGCGGCTCGGCGGGTGAGCTCGCCTATCACGACACCGAGTGGGGCTTCCCGGTTCGAGACGACCAGCGGCTGTTCGAGAAGGTCAGCCTCGAGGGCTTCCAGTCCGGCTTGAGCTGGCGCACGATCCTGGACAAGCGTGAGAACTTCCGCGCGGCCTTCGCCGGCTTCGACTTCCACCTGATCGCGGACTTCACCGAGGAGGATGTGCAGCGGCTCCTCCAGGACGCCGGCATCGTGCGTCATCGCGGCAAGATCGAGGCGGTCGTCAACAACGCGAGCAGGGCGGTGGAGCTCGTCGCGAACGAGGGCCCGCTCCATGAGTACTTCTGGAGCTTCCGCCCCTCGTCGGCCGAGCAGGGCCAGGCGGCTGCCGTCGCGATGGCGAAGGATCTGAAGAAGCGCGGCTGGCGGTTCGTCGGGCCGACCACGGCCTATGCCTTCATCCAGGCCATGGGCCTGATCAACGATCACCAACCGGGCTGCGTCATCCGGGATCGGATCCCGGTCGGCTAGCCCCGGCCCTCACTGGCTCCGGCAGGTGCGCGCAGCGGCCGCCAGGATCTGATTCTGGGCAGCTGTGAGAGGCCCGTTGCCCAGCGACCCCGCGCCCAGTCGGTAGGCGACCTGGGACGAGAAGCAGATCGCGATCTGCACCGTCGGCGTCTGCTTCTCCAGGTACAGCTCGCCGTCGTTGCGCGCCGTCAGAACCTGCTCGGCGACGATCGCGTGGGAGGGGCCGGCCTTGAAGCTCTTCCCCGGGTCGCAGGTGGTCATCTCGACCGTCGCCTGCACCCGCGTGACGCGGGCGGCGCCGCCCATGTGGCTCGCCCAGGTGCGCAGCCCCGCCTCGATGGCGGCGGTGGCCGACGTGGACCTACCGATGAGGGAGAAGCGCGCGCACGCCTGCGTGCCATGGCCGTACCAGAGCACGGAGTCGCCACCCCAGCCGTCGGCGATGGACAGCGCCTTTCCGACGGCCAGTCGCTCGGCAAGCAGCTGGTAGAGGTAGTAGGCGCCCCATTCCGAGCGGCCATGGGCCTTCTCGCCCTTGGCCAGGACGGGCTTGGCGAAGCTCCGGTCCTTCCAATGGGTGCCGAGGAGCCAGGGCTGCATCAGCTGGATCTCGTGGACGGGTGGGACCTCGAAGAGACGGTCGACGGCCGAGTTCCCACCGCGAGCCGCGCGGTTCACCGCGACCTCGCCCAGGTCGTAGGGAGCCTGCGAGTCCGCGATGAGGAAGGGCGGGACACTCTTGACGCTCTTCATGAACGTGGTGCTGCCCGCGTTCTGGGTCTTGATGATCCTGGCGCGGACGGCCTTCGGCAACGAGTTGAGGTACTTGTGCTCGATCCGGCGGGCATCGCCCTCCACGATCGCGTCGAATGCCCAACTGTCCTCGGTCGAGCTATTGCCGAGCTTTTTGAACGTGCCCTCGAGGTCGAAGTGCTGGTCCTGCAGCACGTGCGTCAGCTCGTGGACGAGGGTGACCTTGAGCTCGGGGGTGAGGACCGTGCCGCGGACCCGGATTCGCTTGTCCTGGTAGGAGTACTCGCCGAGGATGCCGGATCCGTTCAGGTGGTTCTCCTCCCTGAGGAGATCCACACCTCCGGAGATGAACCCTTGGGCCCGCAGCGTTCCTTCCTCGTCGGCCGCGCTCTGCTTCTGTGCCGAGGTCAGGTCGGAGTTGTCGGTGGTGACCCACTTGTCGAAGGCCTTGGTCGACATGAAGTCCACGAATACCGGGTGCTTGAACGCCAACTCCCGATACTTCGAGGCGATCGCCGCGAGGGGTGCGATCCGCGGGTTCCAGACCCGGGGGTAGCTCGGTGCGGACTTGGCCTTGGCGTGTGCGCGGTGAGACGCCAGGCCGAGCGCGAGACCGGCGCCGAGCATGACCACGACCACCACGAGCGCCGCGATCAGCGGCAGCTTGGAGGCGCGCGGCTCAGGAGCGTCCAGGGGACTCATAGTTCGCAGCCTAGGGCCGCCCGCTACCCGTTGTTCATCTCTGATTTCCACAGCACGACCTGAGCCGTCTCACAGATCCGATGAGGTGGCGGCTGTGCCCGCGGACCGGATCGTCGGGCGCGATCCTCGACAAGGAGTGTCCATGACTTCGAAACCTCGCAAGGCGCGTCGCCGGCTGATGATGGCGGCCCTCGCCAGCGCTGCTGCCGGTGCGGTCGCCGTCCCGCTCGCCACCGCGGGTGCGGCCACGCCCCCGGCGGGAGCGGCCACTGCCACCCCGATCAAGCACCTGGTGGTGATCTTCCAGGAGAACGTCTCCTTCGACCACTACTTCGCGACGTACCCCAACGCGGCGAACACCGACGGCACCCCCTTCCACGCGAAGCCGGGCACGCCCTCGATCAACGGCCTCTCGGGCGCGCTGCTCACCAACAACCCGAACAGCGCGAACCCCCAGCGCCTCGGCGGCACCGCCCAGCAGATCACCTGCGACCAGGACCACGAGTACACCGACGAGCAGAAGGCCTTCGACGGCGGTCGGATGGACAAGTTCGTCCAGTACACCGACGTGCCCTCCTGTTCCGCGCCGACCTATGGTGCGCCGGGTCTGGTCATGGACTACTACGACGGCAACTCGGTCACCGGTCTGTGGAACTACGCCCAGCGCTTCGCGATGAGCGACAACTCCTACGGCACCACGTTCGGTCCCTCCACGGTCGGCGCGCTCAACCTGGTCAGCGGCCAGACCTATGGCGTCTCCAAGGAGCTCAACCCGAGCGGTCCGACGATGCCCGAGGGTGAGGTCCTCGACCACGCGGGCAACACCGGCCTGGGCACGGTCATCGGTGACCCGCAGCCGTACTACGACGACTGCTCGACCCGCGACCGGGTTGCGCTGAGCGACAAGAACCAGAACATCGGCGACCTGCTCAACGCGCGCGACGTCACCTGGGGCTTCTTCGAGGGCGGCTTCCGGCCGACCGCGGTGGTCAACGGCAAGGCCGTCTGTGGTGCCAAGCACAACGTCGGCGCGGGCCTCGGCTTCACCGGTCAGTACGGCACGAAGGCCGACTACATCCCGCACCACGAGCCCTTCCAGTACTACGCCTCGACCGCCAACCCGCACCACCTGCCGCCCACCGCGGCGGCGATGATCGGGCGCACGGACCGGGCCAACCACCAGTACGACCTGTCCGATTTCCGCGCCGCCCTCGCGCGGGGCCGCCTGCCCGCCGTC
>JBQCJL010000325.1:0-4102 GCA_051952795.1 Marmoricola sp. | reverse complement strand
ACTTTCGTCACCGGAACCGAGCCCTGAATCCGCTCAACAAGTGCGCGAGGGGGGAGTTGAACCCCCACGCCCTTTCGGGCACACGGACCTGAACCGTGCGCGTCTGCCTATTCCGCCACTCGCGCTTGAAGCGGGAGACAGGCTATCCCACCCTCGCCCGCGTTCCCAAAACCGTCTCCAGGGTGTCCCGATAGCATCGGGCACAACAATGAGGTGCCCTGTGCTGCGCTGAGCAGCACTGACCTGACACGACGAGGGGAATGGAGGTGCGCGTGGGCTTCCTAGATCGGTTCGAGCAGCGGCTCGAGGGAACGGTGCAGAACGGCTTCGCCCGGATGTTCCGCAGCGCTGTCCAACCTGTCGAGATCGCGGCTGCTCTCATCCGTGAGGTCGACAACTCGGCGCAGATCCTGAGCCGTGCGCGACGCCTGGCTCCCAACGACTTCGTGGTCGAGCTCTCCGACAGCGATCACGATCGGATCGATCCGATCAGCGGTCAGCTGCGGGTCGAGCTCATCGAACAGCTCCAGGAGCACGCCACCAAGCAGGGGTACACCTTCACCGGTCCGGTCTCGATCGCGTTCGTCCACGGCGACGGCCTCACCACCGGTCGGTTCCGCGTCCGCAGCCAGTCGCTCTCGCCGGTCAGCCAGCACGGCGCACCGGTGCGGAGCACCGACACCCAGATCCGGTCCGCCTCGGCCTATCTCGAGATCAACGGCGAGCGCGTGACCCTCTCGCCGCCGGGCGTGGTCGTGGGCCGCGGTACCGACGCCGACCTGCGCATCGATGACCCCGGCGTCTCGCGCCGGCACTTCGAGATCCGGCTGGTACAGACCAACGGTGGAACGCGGGCCAGCGTCCACGACCTCGGCAGCACCAACGGAATCCTGGTGAACGGTCGGCGTACCGACGAGGCCGGTCTGGCCGACGGCTCGATGATCCGCGCCGGCAACACCACCCTGACCTTCCACCTCGCTGGCCCCTCGGACGGTGGTTACTGACATGTCGTCGCTGACGTTGATCCTCATCAGGTTCGGGTACCTCGCCCTGTTGTGGCTCTTCATCCTCGGGACCGTCCTGGTCATCCGCTCCGACATGTTCGGCACCAAGATCGTGCGTCAGCCCTCGACCCGCGGCCGCCAGGGAGCTCGCGGACCGGCCAAGGCGGCGCGGCCGCCGAAGCCCTCCAAGCCTCGGCGCGGTGAGCCGACGCACGTCTTCATCCTCGACGGCGGCGGCGCCGGACGTTCCGTGGCGCTGACCGCCGCGCCGCTGCTGATCGGTCGCGGCCCGGACGCGGCGATCCGGCTCGAGGATGACTACGCCTCCACCCGGCACGCGCGCATCGTGCGCTCGGGCGACCAGTGGTTCGTCGAGGACCTCGGCTCGACCAACGGCACCTACCTGGGCACGCGCCGCCTGACCCAGCCGACCGTCGTCAGCGTCGGATCCCAGATTCGGATCGGCAAGACGGTCCTGGAGTTGCGCAAGTGACGTTCTCGCTGCGCTTCGCCGCGCTGTCCGATGTGGGACGGGTGCGCAAGGACAACCAGGACTCCGGCTATGCCGGCCCTCATCTGCTCATGGTCGCCGACGGGGTCGGGGGCGCCGCACGGGGAGACGTCGCCAGCTCGGCGACGGTCCAGCAGATGCGCACCTTGGACAAGCCCGAGCTCGAGAACGAGGGCGGCGGGATCGACACCCTCGTCGGCGGGATCGCGCTGGCCCACAACCGGATCAGCGACCTGGTCGCCGACAGCCCGGACATCGACGGCACCAGCACCACCGTGGTCGCCGGGCTGTTCGACGGCAGCGACTTGGTGGTCGCCCATGTCGGTGACAGTCGGGCGTATCTGCTGCGCGATGGCCAGATCCACGCGCTGACCCGTGACCACAGCTTCGTCCAGAGCCTCGTCGACGAGGGCCGGATCACCGAGGACGAAGCGCGCCACCATCCCAATCGCAATCTGATCCTTCGCGCGGTCGACGGTGTCCACGAGCCCAATCCGGACACGAGCGTGCACCCGCTCCAGCCCGGTGACCGACTGCTCTTCTGCTCCGACGGCTGCTGCGGTGTCCTCACCGACGCCGAGCTCGCGGAGCTCCTCAGCGAGGACGACGACGTCGACCTCGCCGCCCAGCGGCTCGTCACCGCATCGCTCGAGGCGGGCAGCACCGACAACGTGACCGTGGTGGTCGCCGACGTGCTCGACGCCCCGGACGCCGGGGAGGTCGCACAGGAACCGATCGTCGTGGGTGCGGCGGCCCACCCGCTACGTCCCACGGGGCGTTCGGGCAGACTCCGCCGGCTGCTCTCCGAACCCGTCGATCCCGAGCTCGCGCGGTACGCGCCGCTGCCCCCACGGCGGCGTCGCCTCGTCCGCTTCCTCGGGATCGTCGCCGTGCTCGTCCTGCTGGCTGCCGGTGTTCTCTACGGCGCCTACCGCTGGACACAGACCCAGTACTACATCGGCCTGGATGCTCGCGGTTACGTCACCGCCTACCGCGGCGTCCCCGGCTCGATCTTCGGACACTCGCTCAGCACGCCGCTGTGGCACTCGCGACTCAGTGAGGCGGCGCTCGGCGTGGTCGACCGCGAGGCCGTGCGCGACAAGCAGTCCGCCGGCTCCGCGCATCAGGCGCGGGTCAACATCGTGGCGATGTTCGAGCGCAACTGCGGTCCGAGCAGCGTCCCGAGCAAGTCGACGGCCACCCCGACGCCCACTGCCAAGGCCACTGCGAAGAGCACTGCGAAGAGCACTGCGAAGAGCACCGCGAAGGCCACCGCGAGGGCGACGCGCAGATCGACCGCCACCACGCACACCACCACGAAGCCGTCGCCCACCCCGACGGCGACCCCGACCAAGAGCGGATGTCCGAGCGCCCCATGAGTGTGGTCGACATGTCCCAGCTCACCGCCGGTGAGGAGTTCGCCTACCGCCAGCGCGGCGTGGCCGAGTTCGTCCTCGTGATCATCAGCGTCGTCATCGGCGTGAGCTCCTTCGCCGCGGTCGGGCTCGGTCTCAACGGCAAGCTGTCCTCGGACTTCTCCGGGACGACGATCTGGTTCGCGCTGCTCATCATCGCCGCTCATGTGACCGTGCGACGTTTCGCGCCGTACGCGGACCCGACCGTGCTCCCGATGATCTCGGCGCTCAACGGCATCGGCCTCGCGATGATCGAGCGGATCCACCAGGCGCCGGGCTCCTACGACCACGGACCGGGCGGCGCCAAGCAGCTGATGTGGACCACCATCGGCGTGGCCGGATTCGTCGCCATCCTCGCGTTCCTCCGCGATCACCGCCGCTTGCAGACGTTCACCTACACGTCGGGGGCGGCTGCGGTCGCACTGCTCCTCCTCCCGCTGCTCCCGGGCCTGGGCGTGAACATCAACGGCGCTCGGATCTGGATCCACCTGGGATCGTTCAGCTTCCAGCCAGGTGAGGTCGCCAAGATCCTGCTGGTGATCTCCTTCGCCGGCTACCTGGTGCAGCACCGGGACGCGCTCGCGCTGGCGGGGCGCCGGATCTTCTTCATCGATCTACCGCGTGGTCGCGACCTCGGACCGATCCTGGCGATGTGGGCGATCGGCATGGCCATCCTGGTGTTCCAGAACGACCTCGGCTTCCCGTTCGTGCTCTTCGGCCTGCTGCTCGTCCTGCTCTACATCTCCACCGAGCGGCCCGGGTGGCTCGTCGTCGGGGCTCTCCTGGCCCTCGTGGGCGGCGCCATGGCGTATGCGTCGGTCCCGCACGTGCGGGTTCGCGTGGAGATCTGGCTGCACCCCTTCGCCGACGCGCAGAACAAGGGCTACCAACTCGTCCAGGGCTTCTTCGGGATGGCGTGGGGCGGACTCACCGGCCGCGGATGGGGCCAGGGCCACCCCTACATCGTGCCGTTCTCCTACTCCGACTTCATGTCCGCCTCGATCGGTGAGGAACTCGGTCTCACCGGCCTCATCGCGGTGCTCGTCCTCTACATCCTGTTGGTGGAGCGGGGTCTGCGCACCGCTCTGATCTCGCGTGACAACTTCGGCAAGCTGGTGGCGATCGGGCTCTCCACCGTGCTGATGCTGCAGGTCTTCGCCGTGGTCGGTGGT
>JBQCJL010000324.1:0-3462 GCA_051952795.1 Marmoricola sp. | reverse complement strand
TGCTCTCCATCCTCCTCGCACTGGCGGTCCTGGTGGGGTGGCGCGCCTCGACGCGCCGTACCGCGGCCGAGATCGCTGACCTGCGCGCGCGTCTCGATGCGGTCACCGTCCCGCACGTGGTGCGGCACTCGGTCAACGACGAGCCCCACGTCGCTGAGTTCCTCATCACCGACGTGGGAACCGAGCACGAGCCGGCCGCCACGGAGGTGTCCTCGCGACTCGTGCTGTCGGCGACAGTGGGGGAGCCGCTGGTCCGCTTCGCCGCCCTCGCGCACGGCGTCCGGCGGGCGCTGACGGCCGAGAACCGCAACCGGATCCGCTTCGAGATGCGCCGCGAGCTCCGGCGAGCCCGCAAGGCACGGCGCGCGGCTGGACGCGCGGCGGCCGCCGAGGCGCGCTCCCAGGCGGTGCGGTCATGAGGCGAGGGTTCTGGTTCGCCGCCGGGGCGGGCGTCGGCATCTACGCGTCGATGCGCGCTCGGCGCATCGGTGAGGCCTTCACCTCCGACGGCATCAGCGATCGCCTCGCTGCGCTCCAGCTGGGCGGACGACTGCTGCGCGAGGACATCGCGGCCGGAGCGGCCGAGAAGGAGGCGGAGCTGCGCGAGCGCATCGCGACCGCCGAGCTGAGCGCATCGTCCCAGCGGGCCCTGCCCGCCGGCTCGGCTCATCCCACAAGAGAAGGAACGTAGCTCATGGATACCGCCGAAGTCCGACGCAGATTCCTTGCGCACTTCGAGGCAGGGGACGGAGTAGGCCCCCACACCGTGGTGCCGTCGGCATCGCTCCTCCTGGACGACCCCAACCTGCTGTTCGTCAACGCGGGCATGGTGCAGTTCAAGCCCTACTTCCTGGGTCAGGAGACCCCGCCGTACGCGCGCGCGACGAGCATCCAGAAGTGCATCCGCACGCCCGACATCGAGGATGTCGGCAAGACGACGCGTCACGGCACCTTCTTCGAGATGTGTGGGAACTTCTCCTTCGGTGACTACTTCAAGGAAGGCGCCATCAAGCTCGCCTGGGATCTGGTGACCAAGTCCCAGGCCGACGGCGGCTTCGGGTTTGACGAGTCGGTGCTCTACCCCTCGGTGCTCGACGGCGACGACCAGGCGGTCGACCTGTGGCGCCGGATCACCGGCCTGCCCGATGACCGGATCGTGCGACTGCCACCCAAGGAGAACTACTGGTCCATGGGCATCCCCGGCCCCGGAGGGCCGTGCTCGGAGCTCCTGATCGACCGTGGCCCCGCCTTCGGCGCCGACCGCGACTGGGACGCGGGTGACCGCTACCTGGAGTTCTGGAACCTGGTCTTCATGCAGGACGACATCTCCGCCGCCCGCTCGAAGTACGACGTCGACATCGCCGGTCCGCTGGCCCAGAAGGGCATCGACACCGGGATGGGCCTGGAGCGTGTTGCCTACCTGCTGCAGGGCAAGGACAACATGTACGAGATCGACGTCGTCTTCCCGGTCATCGCCAAGGCGATGGAGCTCACCGGCAAGAAGTACGGCGCCAACTATGGGGACGACGTCCGTTTCCGTGTCGTGGCGGACCACATCCGTTCGTCGATGATGCTGATCAGCGACGGCGTCACCCCAGGCAACGAAGGCCGCGGCTACGTCCTGCGACGCCTGCTGCGCCGGGCGATTCGCAACGTCCGCCTGCTCGGCTACGAGGACCCCGCGATTCCCGAGCTGATGCCGGTGTCGCGGGACAAGATGGGGGAGACCTACACCGAGCTCCACACGGACTGGGACCGCATCTCCCGCGTGGCGTTCGCCGAGGAGGAGGCCTTCCGTAAGACGCTGGCCTCGGGATCGCAGATCTTCGACCTCGCCGCCACCGATGTGAAGGCCACCGGCGCCACCACCTTCCCCGGGGAGAAGGCGTTCGCGCTCCACGACACCTACGGGTTCCCGATCGACCTGACGCTGGAGATGGCAGCCGAGGCCGGCCTGACCGTGGACGAGGCGGGATTCCGGTCGCTCATGGCGCAGCAGCGGGAGCGCGCGAAGGCCGATGCCAAGGCCAAGAAGGGTCAGCACGCGGACCTCTCGGTCTACCGCGGCATCCTCGACGAGAGCGGCCCGACCACGTGGCTGGCCTACGAGACCCTCAGTACCGAGTCCTCGCCGGTCGCCCTCCTCCGCGCAGGCGCGCCGGTCCCGTCGCTCGCGAACGGCGAGGTCGGCGAGCTGATCCTCGACCGCACCCCGTTCTACGCGGAGTCCGGTGGTCAGGTGGCCGACGCCGGCACGATCGAGTTCGACGGCGGTCGGCTCGAGGTCCTCGATGTGCAGCGACCGGTGAAGGGCCTGGTGGTCCATCAGGTTCGGGTCGTGGACGGCGAGTTCGTGCCCGGGAGTCAGGTGCACGCGCAGGTGGATCCGCAGTGGCGCCTCGGCGCCCGCCAGGCCCACTCCGGCACGCACGTCGTCCACGCGGCCCTGCGCGAGGTGCTCGGACCCACCGCACTGCAGTCCGGCTCCTACAACCGGCCGGGGTATCTGCGTCTGGACTTCGGTTGGACCAAGGGGCTCTCGCCGGCGCAGGTGCGTGACCTCGAGGACGTCGCCAATGGCGCGCTGCGCGCGGACCTTCCGGTCTCGTGGCAGTACATGCCGCTCTCCCAGGCCAAGGACTGGGGTGCGATCGCGCTGTTCGGCGAGACCTATGACGACTCCAACGTCCGTGTGGTCGAGATCGGCGGGCCGTGGAGCCGCGAGCTCTGCGGTGGCACCCATGTGGACCACTCCAGCCAGATCGGCACCATCGTCGTCACCAGCGAGTCCTCGGTGGGATCGGGCAATCGCCGGATCGAGGCACTGACGGGGGTCGAGGGATTCCGCTACCTTGCACGCGAGCGCGACCTGGTCGGACAGCTCACCGACATCCTGAAGACGCAACCCGAGGAGCTCACAGGTCGTGTCGGGGACCTGGTGGAGCGACTTCGGGCTGCCGAGAAGGAACTGGAGAAGATCCGCGCTCAGCAGGTACTGGCCGCGGCGGGCGAGATCGCCTCGGCGGCGCGCGACCTCGGGAGTGTCAGGTTCGCCGGTCATGTCGCGGCCGGCGCCAGTGCGGGCGACACCCGAACCCTGGCCATCGACGTCCGTGGCCGCCTCGGCAACGAGCGGCCGGCGGTGGTGGCGGTCATCGGAACCGCCGACGACAAGGCGGCCCTCGTCGTCGCGGTCAACGAGGCCGGACGGGCGGCCGGGCTCTCGGCGAATGCCCTGATCCGTGCAGGTTCGGAGATCATCGGCGGCCGGGGTGGCGGCAAGGACGATCTCGCCCAGGGTGGCGGCACCGAGCCGGCGAAGGCGGCCGATGCACTGGCCGCCATCGAGCGCGCAGTCGCAGGCGCATAGTCGTCCATGTCCAGCGAGTTGCAGCGAGGCGTCCGCCTGGGCATCGATCCGGGCGATGCCCGCATCGGCGTCGCCGCCAGCGATCCGTCGGG
>JBQCJL010000323.1:0-4234 GCA_051952795.1 Marmoricola sp. | reverse complement strand
ACGTGGCGGTCCGTGCGTTGAGCCTGCTCGTCATCGCGCCCTGGGTGGCGAGCCGGCACCACCGGCTCGTCGGGGTCCTCGGGCGGCACGACGACGCCGTTCACTACGTCCGGATCGCCGAGCAGGGCTACACGACGGCGAATCTCGCCTTCTTCCCGTTGTTCCCGGCGCTCATCCGGGCGGCGAACCCCTTCCCGCTGACCACGTCGACCCACGCCATCGCGATCGCATGGATCGCGAGCGTCATCGCCGCGGCCGGCATCTTCAAGGTTGGCAGCCTCGTCGCCGGCAATCGCGTCGGACTGATGCTGGTGATCCTCTGGGCGGTGCTGCCGCACGCCATCGTCGAGTCGATGGCCTATACCGAGGGCCTGTTCACGGCGTTGGCCGCGTGGTCGCTCTACTTCGCGCTGCGCGAGCGCTGGCTGCTGGCAGGCCTGGTCTGCTTCGCTGCCGGGCTGACGCGACCGACAGCCATCGCGCTCATCGTCGCGCTGGCCTTCGGTGCGGGGGTCGCGGTTGTCCGCCAGCGCGACTGGAAGGCCTTGCTCGCTCCCGCCCTCGGGGCCGTCGGCTGGATCGGATATCTCGCCTACGTCGCGTCGCGTCTGCATCGTGCCGACGGGTGGTTCTGGGTGCAGAGCACCCGCTGGGGAAGTCGCGTCGACGGAGGCTCCTACGACTACCAGGAGTTTCGGCACATCCTCGAAGGAAGCGGCAGCCCGGTCCTCTATGTCGTGGCCGCGGTGGTGATCGGCGCTGTCCTGCTGCTGCTCCTGAGCATCTCCTCGCGCCAGCCGCTGATGCTCATCGTCTACTCAGCAGGTGTCCTCGCCCTGACCCTGGCCTCGGACACGGGGTTCAACAAGGGGCGGTTGCTCCTGCCCGCGTTCGCACTGCTGCTGCCGCCGGCCACCGCGCTCGCCAAGGCGCGGCTGCGCGAATCGGTGGTGATCCTGGGCTTCGCGGGTGCCGCCTCCGCGTGGTTCGGCGGCTACCTGCTCCTCATCTGGCACTGGTCGCCCTGAGGCGATCCCTGTGTCGGGCTGACAGGATTTGAACCTGCGACCCCTTGACCCCCAGTCAAGTGCGCTACCAAACTGCGCCACAGCCCGATGCCGTCGAAGCGTGTTCCCCCAACGGCCGGTGGAACATTACCGCAGGTTCGAGGCCACCCATGCATCGCCGGAGATCGGCCGGACTCGCTACCCTCGCGAAATGCACGTGCTGGTCGTCGACGATGAGGTTCGGCTCGCCAACCTGGTCGCCGAGTACCTGATCGGGGCGGGGTTCTCGGTCGAGGTGTCGCACGACGGCCCGAGCGCCCTGGACCGGATCCGCGGCGGCTCTCTGGACGCGGTCGTGCTCGACAACATGCTCCCGGGCCTCAGCGGGGTGGCGATCTGTCGGGCGCTGCGAGCCGAGCACAACGGGGTGCCGATCGTCCTGCTCACCGCCCGCGGCGCGGTCGAGGAACGCGTCGAAGGGCTCGAGGCCGGAGCCGATGACTACATCGTCAAGCCGTTCGCGATGGAGGAGCTGGTCGCGCGGCTCAACGCCTTGCTGCGTCGCATGGACGTCGCGACGAATGAGCGCCTGGTCGTCGGCGACGTGGTGCTCGACCTCGCCACGCGTCGGCTCTGGGTGGCCGGTGCCGAGGTGACGACCTCACGGCGCGAGTTCGCGATGTTGACCGCGCTCATGGAGCGCGCCGGTCGAGTCGTCGGCAGGCACACGCTGTTCGACGAGGTGTGGGACGAGGAGGTGGACATCAACAGCAACGCCCTCGATGTCTACATCTCACGCGTCCGCGCGCGTCTCGCCGGCTCGGACCGGGTCAGCCTGGCCACTCTGCGCGGGGTCGGGTATCGCCTCGACTGCCACTCCCTCGACGATGCCTAGCGCGCGCCGGGAGCGACGCGCCCCGATCGTCGTCCGCCTCGTCCTGTCCGTCCTTCTGGGCATGGCCGCGGTGTCGATCCTCGCCGGCGCCTTCGTGTTCTGGCGGGTCGATCAATCGTTGAACGCGCAGCTCGTTCAGGATGTTCACGCCTATCGCGATGTCGGTCTGCGCGCCCTGGCGGACGGCGACCGGATTCCCGAGGTGGGCACGTTCGGGTATCAGATCTACGACCGGCAAGGCGCTCTGGTCAGCGGAGACATCCGGGGTCACGTGGCCGACTCCCGCGCGATCGCACGCGCGGCGACAGCGGGGGAGCAGCACGGCGAGACGGGATGGATCTTCAGCTCGCACGGCAGCTACATCTGGATCGCGACGCCGGCCACCGATCACGGTCAGCGGGTGGTGGTGGTGTTCGCCATCGACCGGCGCGAGCACGACGAAGCGCTGCGGGAGCTGCTCGGCCAGCTCGCGATCGCCGGGGGAGCGACGCTGCTCGTGGCGGCATGGATCGGCTACCGGACCGCACGCGCGGCACTTGACCCCGTCGAGCAGTACCGTGTCGCCGCTCGGGAAGCCGATGCCCACACCCGGTTGCCCGTCGAGGCGCGCGACGACGAGCTCACACGTCTCGGACGGACGTTCAACGAGTTCCTCGACCGCCTCGAATCCTCGCGTGAGCGGGAGCGTCGGTTCCTCTCCGACGCCTCGCACGAGCTGCGCGCGCCCCTCAGCGTGATGCGCGCGGAGGTCGAGGTCGCCCTGCGCCGCGAGGAGTCCTCGGGGCGGTCGCGGGAGACGCTGGACTCGCTCGCGATGCAGATCGGCCGCCTCGAGCGCTTGTGCAACGCACTCCTGGAGCTGGAGGAGCTCCATGCCTCGATCGATGCAACCGCCCAGCCGATGGCCGCCGACCACCTGGTCGGCGAGGCGGTGCGACGGGCGCAGCGTCTCCCGACGCTGGGGGAGCGATCGGTCACGGCTGTGGGTGGCGAGGGCATCACCCTCAACGCACACCCGCATTGGCTCGAGGTGGCGCTGGACAACCTGGTCAGCAACGCCGTCCGCTACGGCGAGGGCGCGATCGAGGTCGGCGCCGTCCGAACGCTCGATGCGGGCGGTCCTGTCGTCGAGCTGTGGGTTCGCGATGAGGGGGCGGGGATTCCAACGAGCTTCCTACCCCGAGCATTCGACCGCTTCGCCCGGCTCGAGGAGAGCCGCACCAGCGGCGGTACCGGGCTGGGCCTGGCCATCGTGGCCGAGATCGCGCGCCTGCATCACGGCACGGTCTCGGTCGACGGATCCCGAGTGTCGCTTCGCCTCCCGCAGTGAGGCGACGGCGGCCGGTAGGGTTCGGGGTTGTGAGTTCGACCGCGCCGGCTACCCCGTCCTCGGCTGTCCTCACGATCCCCAACGCCATCAGCGCCCTGCGCCTGCTCGGCGTTCCCGTCTTCGTCTGGCTGGTCATCGGCCTGCACGCGGACGTCCTCGCGCTCGTCCTCCTCATGGCCTCGGGGGTGACGGACTGGGCGGACGGCTACCTCGCCCGCAAGCTCGGCCAGATCTCGACCCTCGGCTCGATCCTGGACCCGGTCGCGGATCGGCTCTACATCCTGGCTGTCATCGTGGGTCTCGCCTGGCGTGACTTCGTGCCGTGGTGGATGGTCATCGTGCTTCCCCTGCGCGACCTGCTCCTGTGGGCCCTGGTCCCGTTCCTGCGCTCCCGCGGCTACAGCGCTCTACCCGTGCACTACCTCGGGAAGGCCGCGACCTTCTGTCTGCTGTATGCCTTCCCGCTGCTCTTCATCGCGCGCGGTCACGGAACCGTGTCGACGGTGGCGGAGGTCTTGGGCTGGGCATTCGCGGTGTGGGGCATCGGTCTCTACTGGTGTGCCGGCATCATCTACGCGCTGCAGGTCCGCCGGCTGCTGCGCGAGTCCGAGCCGAGGTCGGACGTCCTGGCGTGACGAAGGCCGCCGACCCCGTCGTACCGGAGAGTCCGGAGCACCGGGCTCTGGCCGCGCTCGGCCTGTTCCCGTTCCTGGACTCCGCCACCCTCAACGACGAGTACGCCGACGCGGTCGAGAAGCACCGGACCGGACGGCACCCGGCATGGTTGCTCGCGGGTGTCATCGTGCTCAGCGCGTTGGTGCTGATCGCCGCCTCCCGCACGGCTGCCAACTCGAGTGCCGACGCGCAGCAGCGCCGGGATCTGATCCGCCAAGTCATCGACCGCAAGAGCGATCTGAGCGAGATCACCGCGACGATCAAGGTGACGCAGGCCGAGATCAACGCCCTCGAGTCGGGGCTGTCCAGCAACCAGCAGCTGTCGTC
>JBQCJL010000322.1:0-11695 GCA_051952795.1 Marmoricola sp. | reverse complement strand
CGAGGACTTCTCCTTCGACAACGAGCTCCCGTTGCACCAGCAATGGCTGCAGCCCTTCCGGCTGGCCGACCGGCTGATCACCAACGGCGAATGGCTCGCGTTCATGCAGGACGGTGGCTACCGCCGGCCGGAGTACTGGCTCTCCGACGGCTGGGGGCGGGTCCAGGCCGAGGACTGGCACGCGCCGTTCTACTGGACCGAGGTCGACGGTGTGTGGTTCGAGCACACGCTCAACGGCACCTGGCCGGTCGACCCCGATCTGCCGGTCTGTCATGTCAGTCATTACGAGGCGGACGCCTACGCGACCTGGGCCGGCAAACGCCTCCCCACCGAGGCCGAGTGGGAGGTCGCAGCGGCCAGCATCGACCCCGACGGCAACCTCGCCGACACCTCGTCCTTCCACGCGAAGAGCGCTCCCGCGGCCAACGGCGAGCTGCGGCAGATGCTCGGCGACTGCTGGGAGTGGACCTCCTCGGCCTACCTCCCCTACCCCGGCTTCAAGACGGCCTCGGGGGCCGTGGGCGAGTACAACGGCAAGTTCATGTCGGGGCAGATGGTGCTGCGCGGCGGCTGCGCGCTCACGCCGCCGGGCCACGCCCGGATCTCCTACCGCAACTTCTTCCCCGCGGGCGCGCGCTGGCCGATGACCGGCGTCCGCCTGGCGGAGGGCTGATCCCTTGGCAGCGGTGGTGCGGTGTGCCCATCTGGCGACCCTGGATCTCGATCTGGAGTGCGAGGTCGGGTGTCCCCCGGCGATCACGCAGGGCCGGTGGACGGTGGGAGCGGCGTCGGAACGCCTGGCCCAGACCGTCCTCGAGGACCTCAGCCGCGGCATCTCCGTCGGCGGCGCGCTGCTGCGCCTCGCCGATCGCCACCCGGAGGCCGGCCCCGTCTTCGCGGCGGACGGCGACCAGTTCGCCGCACTCGCCCTCGGGGGCGAGGTCCATCAGTGCAACCCGCGCGGCGGAGTCTGGGGCGCGACCAGCGAGCCCCACGCCGCACCCGACCTCGATCAGGAGTGGTCCCCCTTGGCAGAGCCGGCTGTCGTCGTGTTCGACGAATGTGGTCAGACCGTCGTTCCGTTGTCCGACTCAGGACCGCTCCTGCTGCTCGAGCCTGACGACCACATCGCCAGCATGCGGCGCGATGTGCTCCGCGGCCTCACCGAGGAGCCGAAGTGGCTGCCGCCCAAGTACTTCTACGACGACCGCGGCAGCGAGCTCTTCGACGAGATCACCCGGCTGCCCGAGTACTACCCGACCAACGCCGAGCGGTCACTCCTGCACGCCCATGCGGGGGAGATCGCCGACGCGGCCCAGGCCGAGTGCCTCCTGGAGCTGGGCTCGGGCTCCTCGGAGAAGACCCGGTGGCTGATCGACGCGATGACCGAGCGCGGCCTGGCCAGCTACGTGCCGGTCGACGTCAGCTCGGGAGCGCTGCGCTCCGCGGCGGAGAACCTGCGCGGACGCGAGGTCGCGATGGTTCCCGTGGTCGCCGACTTCGAGCGTCATCTCGACCAGCTGCCCCATCCGGGCCGCCGCCTGATCGCCTTCCTCGGCGGGACTATCGGCAACCTGGCCCCGGCCCAGCGGGCGACCTTCCTCGCAGCACTCGCCGCGACGATGAGCGCCGGGGAGACATTCCTCGTCGGCGTCGACCTGGTGAAGGATCCCGGCCGTCTCGTCCGTGCCTACGACGACGCCGCGGGCGTCACGGCGGAGTTCAATCGCAATGTGCTCGCCGTTCTGAACGCGGAGCTCGACGCGGACTTCGACCTCAGCGCCTTCGACCACGTCGCCCTGTGGGACGCCGAGAACGAGTGGATCGAGATGAGGTTGCGCTCGTCACGGGATCAGAAGGTCCACGTGCGCGGAGTCGATCTGTCCGTCGCGTTCGCGGCGGGTGAGGAGATGCGGACCGAGATCTCGGCCAAGTTCCGGCGCGAACGGATCGAGTCCGAACTCAGCGCGGTCGGACTCGAGCCGGTCGGCTGGTGGACAGATGGCGACTACGCCCTAGTGATGGGAGCAAAACGATGACGGACGCCTCGATCGATCTGGACTTCTCCGGACTGCGAGCGATGTACATCAACTGCACGCTCAAGCGACGCCCTGAGGTCAGCAACACCCAGGGGTTGATCGACGCGAGCGTCGGGATCATGCGCAAGCACGGCGTGGAGGTCGAGGTGCTCCGCGCGATCGACCACCCGATCGCCACCGGCGTCTACCCGGACATGCGCGAGCACGGCTGGGAGCAGGACGCCTGGGCCGGTGAGGGCGGCATCGGAGAGCGGGTCCTCGCCTCCGACATCCTGGTGCTCGGCGGTCCGATCTGGCTGGGCGACAACTCCAGCGTGATGAAGCAGATCATCGAGCGGATCTACTCGTACTCGGGGATGCTGAACGACAAGGGCCAGTACATCTTCTACGGCCGCGTCGGCGGCTGCCTGATCACCGGCAACGAGGACGGGATCAAGCACTGCGCGATGAACGTGCTCTACAGCCTCCAGCACGTGGGCTACACGATTCCCCCGAACGCCGACGCGGGCTGGATCGGCGAAGCCGGTCCCGGGCCCTCCTACCTCGACCCGGGCAGCGGCGGCCCGGAGAACGACTTCACCAACCGCAACACCACGTTCATGACCTGGAACCTCATGCACGCGGCGCGAGCGCTGAAGCAGGCCGGCGGCGTGCCGGGGTACGGCAACCAGCGGTCCGAGTGGAACGACGGTGCGCGGTTCGACTTCGAGAACCCCGAGTATCGCTAGGAAGCGTCCCAGGCCTCGGCGCTGTGAGTCTCCGCGGCCTCATACGCCCGCAGGAACCCACCGAGCGTGCGATCCCACCCGTAGTTCGGGGGCACCCGGTGGTTGTGGCGCGCCATCGTGCGCCACTCCTCGCGATTGCGCAGCAGTCGCACGATCGCGGCCACCATCGCCCGGTCGTCCGCACAGAGCAGCCCGTCGACGCCGACGTGGACGAACTCTCCCACGCCTCAGCTGCTCATCGCCAGCACCGGAAGACCAGCAGCGCGGCCCTCGAGCGCAGCGATGCCGAAGGACTCCTGGTGCGCCGGCGCCAAGAACAGGTCCGCGCTGTGGCACATCCGGCGCACCTCGGGCCGCGGCACGCCGCCGGTCAGGCTGACGACGTCGTGCATGCCGTGGTTGTCGATCCAGGTGCGCATGCGCTTCTCGAGCGGGCCCGCCCCCACTATCCGGGCACGGAACCGCTGCTCGGGGGCCAAGCGACGAACCTCCGCCAACTGGTGCAGCAGGCCCATGGGGCGCTTACGCGCCGCCAACCGGTTGACCGCGAGCAGGGTCGGGACCTCGGGAACGACGACGTCATCCGGCTTTGCGATGCCGTCGCGCCAGTACTCGACGTCGACCGCGTTCGGCACCACATGCACCACCGCCCCCGGCAGCATGTCGTGCACCTCGCGCGCCGCCACCGAGCTCACGGCGGTCCAGATCGGCTGGCGCCGTTGCCACCCGGCGGCAACCGACACGCCCTTCACGATCGGCCCACGACCGGCCCACATCGAATGGACGGTGGCGACCACCGGGACGCCGCGGACGGTCGCCTGCCGCATCACCACGCTGGTCATCGGCGAGAAGACCGACAGATGCGCGTGGATGATGTCGAAGTCGGCCAGCCGCACCTCGCGGCGCCCGTACTGCACCGACGCGACGTCGCTCGAGAAGGCGCCGGCTCCACGCTGCCGGCTGAGCACGGTCACGTCGTTTCCGGCCGCCGACTGCAGGTGCGCCAGCTCCTCCACGAACAGCTCGATCCCCCCGACGGCGGGACGATAGACGTCCGTGACGTGCAGTATCCGCATCAAGCGGCTCCGGAATCTGTGAGTGGGTCGGTCTCCTGCGCGGCGCGCTTGCGCCGGTTCAGGTAATACCAAATACCCAACCAGACTCCGCCAACCGGAACCTCGAGCGCCGCGACGAACGCGCGGTAGAGGATGACGCCGGCCGCCGACAGGGTCGGATCCCCGCCCATGGCCACGAGGATCCCGGTCGCACCCGCCTCGGTGAAGCCCAGACCTGCCGGCGTGATCGGAACGATGGAGAGGAAGCGCTCGACCGCGTAGGCGGCGAGGACCGCCGCAGGGAGGGCGTGCTCGCCCACTGCTTGGATGCAGCCGTACAGCAACGCGGCCTGCGCGACGCCGTAGGCCGTCATGAACGTGCTCAGGCGCAACCACTGCACCCGCACCACGCCGGCGACCATGTCGCGCGTGCGGATCGTCTCGGCAGCGATCGCGTCCTCGTCCGGCATCCGCCGGAAGAGCCGGCCGATCGCTCCGAGCACCCGCGCGAGGACGTGCGCGAAACGGCGGGCGAGGGTGGGGCTGGCGAGTGCCGCCACGATCGCGACCACCACCACCATCAGCAGGGACACGGCCACCACGACCGTCGTGGTCATCCGGCGGTTGATCACCACGCCGGACTCCACCGCGAACACCAACGCGATGCCGGGCATGGAGAGCTTCATGAGCACGTTCCAGACGTTGGTCACCACCGTGTAGGAGGAGAACTCGGTCAGGCTCATGTTCCAGGCACGCAGCATGTAGTAGTTGAGGCTCATGCCCACCGCGCCACCGAAGGGCATCACGTTGGCGACCGCGCTGCCGGTGAGGTTGAGCGTGAGCGCCTGGCCGGTGTTCAGACCGCGCAGCGCTCCGGTGAGCACGAACGAGTAGATCAGCAGACCGACGAGCCAGAGCAGCGTCAGCCCCGACAGGTGCAACAGGCTGACGTGGGTGATCGCGTGCCCGACGTCGTGCACCGTGGCACCGATCGCGTTCGGCAGGACGTAGAACAGCATCAGCGCGACCAGGCCGAGCGAGAGGGCCGCGCGGATGATCTTGCCCAGCAGACCGGATCGCGCAGTCGAGGTGCCTTCCGGCTCCTGCTGCGAGACTGGCGCTGTGCCGTTCACCCTTGTTGCCTTTCACGCGCACCCGGACGACGAGGCGCTTCTCTCTGGAGGGACGCTAGCGCGCGCGACCGAAGAAGGTCATCGCGTCGTGCTCGTGTCTGCGACCGCAGGTGAGGCGGGTCTCGCCGACGGCGAGCTGTTGGAGGGCCTCGGCGCCCGACGCCGGGAAGAGCTCGAGCGGTCCGCCGCTGCGCTGGGCATCGCGCGGGTGGAGGTCCTGGGCTATCCCGACTCCGGCTCCACGGGAGAGCCCCCACCGGGCTCCTTCGCCGCCCTCGATCCGCAAGTACCGGCCCATCGCCTCGCCGCCATCCTCCGCGAGGAGCGTGCCGACGCGCTGACCACCTACGACGCGCGCGGTGGCTACGGGCATCCCGACCACATCCAGGTCCACCGGGTGGGCGCGCTGGCGGCCGAGTTGGCCGGGACGCCGCTGGTGCTCGAGGTGACCGTGGATCGGGGGAAGCTGCAGGCGATCGCGCGGGTCCTGGCGCGCATTCCCGGGGTCCGCCGCCTGATCCCCGCGGACCGCTTCGCCAGCGCCTACACCGCGCGATCCGACCTCACCCACGCCGTCGACGTGAGGGCGCAGCTCCGGGCCAAGCGACGGGCGCTGGCAGCGCACGCGAGTCAGGGAACGGGTGGCGGCTCCATTCGAACGGTCACGTTGCTGTTGAAGCTGCCGAACTGGCTGGCGGCGCCCGTGCTCGGCACGGAGTGGTTCCGTGAAGCCGGTCGCACCCCCGCTGAGCCCCTGCTCGACGACATCTTCGCGAGCCTCCGGGAGTAAGTCCGGACTTCCCTTGCCGAGCCGTTCGGACAACCCGCCGTTTCCTATGATGGCGAGGTGATCTTCAAGAGAGTGGGCGAGGGGAGGCCCTACCCCGAGCACAATCTGAGCGCGCGTGATTGGGCGGCGCTGCCCCCGCACCCGCTCCGCCTCGACGAGCTCGTGACCACCAAGGACACGCTGCAGCTGGCCGCCCTCCTCGACGAGAACTCGACGTTCTTCGGGGATCTCTTCGCGCACGTCGTGCGGTGGCGGGGCGACTTCTACCTGGAGGACGGTCTGCACCGCGCCCTCCGTGCCGCGCTCCAGCAACGGCATGTGCTGCACGCGCGCGTCCACGTGATCGAGGACTAGGAGTGACCGAGGGGCCCCGCCCGGCTTGGACCAGGCGACACCAGGGTCTCCTCGCGCTGGGCGCCTGCGCGGTGGCGGCGCTGGTGATGACGCTCTGGGGCTTCGCCGAGCTGACGGCTCCGTTTCCGCACACGAAGAGCGCGACGTGCAGCCCCGCCGACGAGGTCGTCACCAAGACGGTCACCCGCAGCGAGGTGACCCTCAGCATCTACAACGCCGGCGCCCGAGCAGGAACCGCGGCGAAGATCAGCGCAGCCCTCACCCGCCTCGGCTTTCACGTGAGCGTGGTCGGCAACGCGCCCAGCGGCGTCACCGTGACGACCACCGAGGTCGTCGGCCCCAGCGAGAGCGATCCGGCCACCAAGCTGGTGGCAGCTGCGCTCGGATCGACGGCAACCGTCAGCAGCGATCCGGCGCTGCAGATCGGAGCGGGCGTCAACGTCTACCTCGGTCCGCACCACGGTCCCGTGTTGAAGAGCCCGCCACGCGCGATGGCACTCCCGACGCCGGTCGTCACCTGTCTGTCGAACTGAGCCAGCCGGCCAGTCGGCCGCGGGCGGAGACGTCGCGCAGGCGCTGCTCGGTCCGGTCCCGCACGCTGCGCGGAGCAACCACCAGCAGATCGTCCCCGTGCCGCAGCACGGTCCGACCCTCGGGGACGAGGCTCTCGCCGTCGCGCACCACGAGCGAGACGGACGCGCCCCGGGGAAGTCTCAGCTCGCCGACCTCGACGCCGTGCAGGTGGGAGACCGGCGAGATCCGGATCTGGAGGAGGTCCGCGGCGATGCGTTCGAGGGGTGCCGCCTCGACGTCGAGATCGCGCGGCTCCGAGCGTCGGGCGACCTTGAGCACCTTCGCGACGAAGGGAAGCGTGGGGCCGGTTATCAAGGTGAAGATCACGACCATAACGAAGACCACGTATCAGAGGTGCTGGGAGTGCGTGATGTTCTTGGCGAACGGGATCATCGCGAGCACGATCGGGACAGCGCCGCGCAAGCCCGCCCAGGAGATGAAGGCGGCCTCGCGCCAGGGCATCGGCTGAGCGAGCGAGCTGACCGCCACGGAGACCGGCCGCGCGATCAACGTCAGCAGCGCTCCGGCGGCCAGCGCCGTCCCGATCACGCCCCAGTCGAACCGACCCGGCGAGGAGAGCAGCCCCAGCATCACGAACAGCCCGATCTGAGCCAGCCAGGCGAGGCCCTCGGCGAACGACCGCGTGGCGGCGCGGTGCGGCAGCTCGGAGTTGCCCAGGACGAGGGTGGCCACGTAGACGCCGGCGAAGCCCGACGCATGGAGGGTCGCGGGCGCCGCGTACCCGAGCACGGCGATGGCCATCACGGCGGTCGGATACAACCCGGACGAGGGCAGCGCGACCCGACGCATCATCTGGCCACCCAGCCAGCCGACCGCGAAGCCGAGCGCCACCCCGACGAGGAGCTCGTAGACCACCTCACCGACGCTGCCCCAGCCGAAGCCACTCGCGTGGGTGCTGACCAGGGTCACCAGCACGACGGTCGGAGCGTCGTTGAGACCGGACTCCGCCTCAAGCGTGGCTGTAATGCGTCGCGGCAGCGGAACACGTCGCAGCATCGAGAAGACGGCGGCCGCATCGGTCGGCGAGGTGACGGCACCCAGCAGGACGGCGGTGCGCCAGTCGAGGCCGAGGAGGTAGTGGGTGAGGACGGCCACGAGCGTGACGCTGACCGCCACGCCGACCGTGGCGAGTGTGAAGCCGAGCCGGAGAACGGGCCGGATCTGCTTCCACGGCGTGGTGAGTCCGCCCTCGGCCAGGATGATCATCAGAGCGGCGAAGCCGAGGGCATAGGCGACGTCGACGTTGGAGAAGTGCAGGCCGAGACCGGACTCCCCCATGGCGACGCCCATGAAGAGGTAGACGAGCAGTGAGGGAAGGCCGACGCCGACGGAGAGCCGCACCGCGAGGATCGCCAGGAGCAGCACGCCCGCCCCGACCAGCAGCGCTTGGTCGAGCGTGGGAACGTCGAACGTCATGGCGTCACCGCCCTCCGGGTAGACGCGAGTTTATCGGGGCAAGCTCTCCGCGGATCTAGAACGCGTTCTAGTTTTGCCTTACCCTGGGTCCGTGACTCAGATCCCCGCTCCCGCGACCGGTACCGACATTCCGGGCGTGATCGCCGCTGCTGACGTGACCGAGTGGTCCGACTCCGTCGACGTGGTCGTGATCGGCTTCGGCATCTCCGGCGGCAGCGCCGCGCTGGAGGCTGCTCGGGCAGGCGCCAGCGTGATCCTCCTGGAGCGCGCCGCCGAGTACGGCGGGACGAGCTCGATGGCGGGTGGCCACTTCTACCTCGGCGGCGGAACCGCGGTCCAGAAGGCCGTCGGCGTCGAGGACACCGCCGACGACATGTTCGACTACCTGATGGCCGTCACGCGCGAGGTCGACGACGAGACCACCGCCAAGATCCGCGCCTTCGCCGACGACAGCGTCGAGCACTTCGACTGGATCGAATCGCTCGGCATGCAGTTCGAACGGTCCTTCTACGCGCACAAGGCCGTGATCCAGCCGGGGACCGAGGGCCTGATGTTCACCGGCAACGAGAAGGTGTGGCCGTTCAAGGACATGGCGCGACCGGCGCCTCGCGGACACAAGGTGCCGAAGCCCGGGGACACCGGCGGCGCCAAGATCGTGCTCGATGCCATGGCCGAGCGGGTCGCCGAGACCGACGCGGACGTCCGCTACGAGACCGGCGCCACCAACCTGGTCGTCGACGGTGACCGGGTGGTCGGCGTGGCCTGGCGTCGCTACGACGAGCGCGGCGTCATCCGCGCCAAGGCCGTCGTGATCGCCGCCGGTGGCTATGTCGGCAACGACGCCATGGTCGCCGCCTACACGCCCGAGCTGTCGGAGAAGCTCTTCCCCCTGGCGTCGACCTACGACGACGGGCTCGGGCTCCGGCTCGGCAAGTCGGTCGGTGGCAAGTGGCGCCTCATGGAGCAGCCGTTCATCACCGCGCCGTTCTACCCGCCGGAGAAGCTGGTCACCGGCATCGTGGTGAACAAGAACGGCGAGCGGTTCGTGGCCGAGGACAGTTACCACGCGCGCACCTCGGGCATGGTGATGCAACAGCCCGATCGGGTCGCGTACCTGATCGTCGACTCCGCGCACATCGAGCATCCTCAGATGCCGCTCTGCCCGTTCATCGACGGCTGGGAGACCATCGCCGAGATGGAGCAGGCGCTCGGGATCCCCGAGGGCGCGCTGGAGAAGACCCTCACCGACTACAACAAGCACGCCGCCAACGGCGAGGACCCCGACTTCCACAAGAGCGCGGACTGGCTGGAGCCGCAGGACCAGGGCCCCTGGGGCGCCTACGACCTGACGCTGGGCAAGGCCCTCTACGCGGGCTTCACGATGGGTGGCCTCCAGGTCGACCGGGATGGCCGCGTGCAGCGCGAGGACGACTCGGTCATCGAGGGGCTCTACGCCGCCGGTGCGTGCGCGGTGAACATCGCGCAGGACGGCCTGGGGTACTCCTCGGGAACGCAGCTGGCCGAAGGCTCCTACTTCGGTCGCCGTGCCGGACGGCACGCAGCCCGGCTCTGACCGTCAGCCCTGCTGGGGGAGGCGGTGCCGGCTGACGATCGACAGCCGGTTGAACGCGCTCATCGCGATCGCGAGCCAGGACACCAGGGCGAAGACATCGTCGCCGAGGGTCTGGCGAGCCGCCTGCTCGCGAGCCACCCGCTCCTCGAACGGCGGCAGTTCGGTGACCGCCTCGGCCAGGTCGAGGGCGGAGCGCTCCTGCTCCGTGAACAGATCCGTCTCGCGCCACGCGGGAAGAACCGTCAGGCGACGGTCGGACTCGCCGGCCGCGCGCGCACGACGCGCGTGCACGTCCAGACAGAAGTGGCATCCGTTGATCTGCGAGACGCGGACGTTGACCAGCTCGACCAGCTTCGGGTCGACCTCGAGCTCCTTGCGGACGCGGGCGATGTCATCGGCCCAGTCCCGCATCGCCTGGAAGATGGTCGGGTCCTGTTGATCCAGGTAGAGACCCGGCTCGGGCACCTGCGTCATCACGCGGGCCAGTCCGTGATGTCCTCGTACTCCGGGTGCTTGCGGATGAACCTCGCGACGTAGGGGCAGTGCGGGATGATGCGCTTGCCCTGGCCCCGCACGTCGTCGAGAGCGAAGCGGACCAGCTCCGCGGCGAGGCCCCGGCCCGCGTACTCCGGGTCGGACTCGGTGTGGGTGAAGTCGACGTGATGGTCATCAGGCAGGCGGTACTGGGTGAGCCCGAGGGTTCGGTCGCCATCGCGGATCTCGTAGCGGTGCTTGTCCGGGACGTGGAGGATGTGGATGCCGTCGGTCACGGGTCGATCATGCCCCACCCGCCAGGAGTGCGGCGGTGGTCATCGCCACGAGATCGTCGAGGTAGCGCCGTTGGGTCAAAGTCGGCCGCTTGCCGCTCTCGACGAGTCGTGCGCGCTGGGCGAGGCTGGCGGTGAGGAAGAGGACGAACTCGGCGACGCGGTGGCGCGCGATGACGCGCTGCTGATGAGCGGCCAGCAGATCCTCCAACGCGGCCAATTGGGCGGCGAGGAGGGATCCGCTCAGGACCTCCGTCGGCTGACCCTGCTCGAGCCCGGCCCACCCGGCCAGCTGCTCGATGATGCGCAGGAAGTCGCGTCCGTCCAGCATGGCGAGCAGCTCCGCCGTGGGCTCGATCAGCTGCCGCACGAGGACGTCGAGATCCGTGGCCGGTTGCTCCCGGCGAGCCTCCATCGCGGTCACGTGCTTGGCGGCGATCGCCGCGACGAGCCCATCGCGCGAGCCGAAGTGGTAGCCGACCGCGGAGTCGTTGGCCTGGCCGGCGTCGCGGACGATGTCGCGTAGGCGGGCGGCCGCGACGCCATCGCGCGCGAACCGATGCTCGCCGGCTCGGATGAGCCGCTCACGAGTGGGGGTTGCGTCGCGGGGCATGGCTCCGCATACTAACAAGGGCCGTTAGTAACAACTATTGTTAGAACGAGGACACGCCGTGGCCTACGACCCGTTCGACCCCGACTTCCTCCGCGACCCCTATCCCGCCTACGCCTGGCTGCGCGACGAGAGCCCGGTGCATCATCAGCCGAAGAGCGCGCAGGCTCCGTCGTTCTGGGCGCTCTCGCGCTTCGAGGACATCTGGGATGCCGTGCGCGCGCCGGAGCTGTTCTCCTCCGCAAGCGGGCTGACGTTCTTCCCGGACGAGATCGGTCAGCTGGGTCTGGCGCCCACGATCGTGATGATGGACCCGCCCCGGCAGACGCAGCTGCGGGGACTGATCGGACGTGGGTTCACGCCGAGACGCGTCGCCGAGCTCGAGGACACCATCCGCTCCTTCGCCCGCGAGCGAGCGGCTGAGATCCGCGACGGGGCCAGCGACCTCCACCAGGACTTCTCGAGCACGATCCCGACGTTCGTGCTCGCCGAGCTGCTGGGCGTGCCGCGCCAGGACCGCCTCCGATTCGCCCCCTGGGTGCGGACGCTGACCGATCTGCAGAACGATGCGTTCGGCAACGCGGCCGCCGACGGCATCGCGGTGATCGCGGAGATGTTTGCGTACTTCAGCGAGGC
>JBQCJL010000321.1:0-15979 GCA_051952795.1 Marmoricola sp. | reverse complement strand
CCTCATGAGCGAAAACTGGACCCTGGCCAAGGCCCTCAACGAGGGACTCCGCCGCGCCATGGAGGACGACCCCAAGGTGCTCGTCATGGGTGAGGACGTCGGCGTCCTAGGCGGCGTCTTCCGCATCACCGACGGACTGCAGAAGGACTTCGGCGAGGATCGCGTGATGGACTCGCCGTTGGCCGAGTCCGGCATCGTCGGCACGGCCGTGGGACTGGCGATGCGCGGCTACCGGCCGGTCGTGGAGATCCAGTTCGACGGCTTCGTCTATCCCGCCTACGACCAGATCGTGTGTCAGGTCGCCAAGATGCACTATCGCTCCCGCGGGCGGATTCCCCTGCCCCTGGTGATCCGGATCCCGTTCGGCGGCGGCATCGGAGCGGTCGAGCACCACTCGGAGTCGCCCGAGGCACAGTTCGCGCACACGCCCGGACTGAAGGTGGTGGCGTGCTCGAACCCCAGTGACGGCTATTGGATGCTGCAGCAGGCCATCGCCAGCGACGACCCGGTGATCTTCCTCGAGCCGAAGCGTCAGTACCACTCGGGTCGTGCGGAGGTCGACACCGCGGGCAGCCCGCCGCCGTTGTTCGCCTCCTCGGTGGTGCGCCCGGGGTCGGACGTCACCGTCATCGGATACGGACCCACGGTGCGCACCGCTCTCGAGGCGGCCGAGGTGGCCGCGGATGAGGGCACCTCGCTGGAGGTGATCGACCTGCGCACGCTCTCGCCCTTGGATCTGGGGCCGGTCTACGACTCGGTCCGACGGACCGGCCGCGCCATCGTCATCCACGAGGCGCATCACAACCTGGGCATGGGCGCGGAGATCGCCGCTCGGATCACCGAGGACTGCTTCTACAGCCTGGAGGCACCGGTGCTGCGGGTGACCGGCTTCGATACGCCGTATCCCGCTGCCCGCAACGAGGAGCACTTCCTGCCGGGGGTCGATCGCCTCCTGGCCGCCGTCGACCGAAGCCAGGAGTTCGAGTGAGCGAATACCTCCTTCCCGATGTCGGTGAAGGCCTCACCGAGGCCGACATCCTCACCTGGCGGGTCGCCGTCGGCGATGTGGTCGCTGTCAATGACATCGTCGTCGAGATCGAGACCGCCAAGT
This sequence comes from Marmoricola sp., assembly GCA_051952795.1. GTDB lineage: Bacteria > Actinomycetota > Actinomycetes > Propionibacteriales > Nocardioidaceae > Marmoricola. Next base: position 14,868 of record JBQCJL010000321.1, on the reverse strand, counting down.
CGGTGGTCGAGCTGCCGTCGCCCTACGCGGGTGAGGTGCTCGCGCTGCTCGTCAACGAGGGCGACACGGTCACGGTGGGCACTCCGATCATCCGGATCGGCGACCGCTCGGAGGTCGAGGAGTCCCAGAGCGACGTCACGAAACCTCCGCCACCCCCCGAGATCGACCTCTCCAACCCCGGCGCCAGCGGCGGCGGCGAGGGGGAGCTGCTGGTCGGCCGCGTCAAGGAGATGGTCTCCCGACGTCGTCGGCGACCCGGCCCGGCAGTCGTGGGCGACGCGGTCGGCAACCGGCCGTTGGCATCGCCCGCCGTGCGCAAGCATGCGCGCGACAGCGGCATCGATCTGGCCGAGCTGGACGGCTCCGGCCCGGACGGCAACGTCACCCATGCCGACGTCGAGGCCTACACCTCCAAGCACAGCTACGCGGTCACGGACGGTGGCCGGCGCGAACCGGTCAAGGGCGTCCGCCGAGCGATGGCCCAGGCGATGGTGGCCTCCGCCTTCAGCGCACCCCATGTCACGGAGTGGCTGACCGTCGACGTCAGCGAGACGGTGGCGTTGACCGCACGCCTGCGCGAGCGTCCCGACTTCGCCGGAGCCCGGGTCTCCACCCTCCTCATCCTGGCCAAGGCGTGCATCGAGGCGATCGGGCGCACCCCCATCATCAACTCCACCTGGGACGAGAAGGCAGCGGAGGTGGTCTTCAAGGACGGCGTCAACCTCGGGATCGCGGCCGCGACTCCTCGCGGGCTGATCGTGCCCAACATCAAGCACGCCCAGTCGCTCACCGTCCGCCAGCTCGCCGCCGAGCTCAAGGATCTGGTGGACACCGCGCGCGAGGGCAAGACGCCACCGGCCGACAGCCTGGGTGGCTCGTTCACCATCACCAACGTCGGGCCCTTCGGGGTGGACGGCGGGACACCGATCATCAATCCCGGCGAGTCGGCGATCCTCTGCTTCGGTGCGATCACCCGCCGGCCGTGGGTGGTCACGGTCGACGGCGAGGAGCGTCTGGCGATCCGGGACGTCTGCACCCTGTCGCTGTCCTTCGACCACCGCCACATCGACGGCGAGGCCGGCTCCCGGTTCCTCGCCGATGTCGCCGGATCGATGCAGGACCCGAGCCGGCTGGATCTGGGCTAGCTGTCCTTGAGGCGGATCATGCCCATCAGCGTGGAGATGTAGGCGGCGCCGTCACGTCCGAGGTAGATCGAGGCGTAGTGGTTGTTCCACTGGATGCCGTTGCCGGTCAGCTGCTTCCACACCGTGGCTCCGGTGCGCGCGTTGATCGCGGTGAAGTACCAGTTGTCGTCGAGCGGGTTGGACGAGGCCGGTTTCGCGTAGACGTAGACCAGCCCGTTGCCCCACGAGATCTTGGGCACCGATGTCGGTGCGCTGATCGGATTGGTCCAGGCGACCTTGCAGCGGTTCGTCGGGGTGAGCACCACCTTCGCCACCCCCGGCGTCGTCGACCTGCCGAGCGTGGTCGTGGTGGGGCCGGTGTAACCGTAGTTGTTCTCGACGATCACCGAGGTGCCGTCGGCCACCGTCAGGCTGTTCTCGGTGTCCGACTGGCCCGGGGTGAACACCGCGGCCTGGCACAGCAGCTTGCCGGCCTTCGCGCCGGTCCGAGCGTAGAACTGCACGTGCATCTGCGGATCCGCGTTGTCCGTGATGGCCACGATCCCCTTGCCGATCAGCGCGGGGGTGGTTCCGGTGCCCTGGGACAGCTGCCCGGGCTTCACCCGGGTCCCGCGGTTGTAGGCCGTCTTCCACCGGACCACGGGCGCCCCGGCCGCGTTGGCCGCCACCGAGGCGAGCCGGTGGTCGGTCGCGACGTAGATGGCGCCGGTCTCGTCGCCCGAGATCGAGTTCTCGATCGCGTCGCCGGCGAACTGCAGGGTCCTGATGCGGCCGGTGACCCGATTGATCACGCCGACCCGCGCCTGCTTGGTGGCGAAGAAGATGTTGCCCTTCCAGTCGGGCATCGTGGCGATCATGCAGTCGTCGCCCGGCACCGCGGCGGCGGCGTCGTAGGTGCGCACCAGCTGGAAGCCGGCGCTGGTCACCTGCACCTCGAGGATCTGCTTCTTGGTGGTCAGCACCCAGGCCCGGTCGTGGCCGTCGAGGTAGAAGTACGTCCCGCCACACAGGTCCGTGAACGGATTCTGGAGCTTGGTCAGGTCACGCGTGGACGTGGTCATCGTCGCGATCTGGTGAAGCGTGACCGGGTCGATCAGCGCGAGCTGGAAGCCCTGGAGGCCACCGCACAGTCCGACGATCCGACCGTGCGAGTCGAACGCGACGGTGGCGCATTCGGAGATGCCGTAGCTGGCGCTCGTCACCGCGAGCCCGCGACCGAGCGGCCCGCGCATCGCGTAGCCGTTGGAGGAGTAGGCGTCGTTGTGCATGGAGTCGTAGCCGTTCGGACCCAGGAAGGGGTTCTGCGGCACCGCGGCGTGCGGGAGGGGCTGCGCCATCGCCGGCTGGCCGATGAACGCCGGGCCGGTCACCGAGGGCGGGATCGACGGGATCGGACTCTCCGCGGAGCCCGGCGCCGCGAGGAGCAGCGCGGCCGACACAGCCGCGACGGCGAGAACGAGAACGCGTTTCACGTCGGCTTCAACGAAGGGCCGCGAGACGGGTCACGTCTACGGCGTGATGGCCAGGTTCTCCAGCACGGCCTTCGCCAGCGCCTCGTCGCCGCTCACCTTGGTCTCCGCACCGTCTGGCGAGCGGCGCCCGCCCGCCAGCACCACGAAGGTCTCGGCCGACATCGCGATCCGCGCCGTCGGCTCGTCCACCACCGTGAACTTCGCTCGTCCGTCCTCGCCGACGATGGCCCCCAGGGAGACGCCGGCATCATCGATGTCGATCCGGACACTGGTGCCCGCCGGTGGCGCGACGCGCTTGCCGAGGACCAAGGGCAACCCGCCGGCGAGGCGGCGGATGGTGTGGGCCGCCGCGGGCGAGTCGTAGCCGCCGGGGCGGCCGATCGCGCGACGGATGTCCTGCTCGTGCATCCAGATGTCGAGGGGGCGATTGCCGAGGAGGGTCTCGTTGTTCCAGCCCACGCTGCCCGGCGTGCGCGGCGGGTTGGCGGTGCCGTCGGTCGGCGGATCGGCCTCGAGCGCGGCGGACCGGGTGGCCACGGCCGCCTCCAGCTCGTCGAGGACGGCGTCCAGGTCGCGTTCGCGGCGGGCAGCCACGCCCTGCTCGGTGTACAGGCCGGTGAGGCTCTTGATGTGCGGAGCCTTCTCGACCTGGATCGTCTCCTCCTCGCCCGTCGCCAGGACGTGTTCCAGGTGGGCCGTGTGAGCGACGTTGTCGAAGACGTCCCAGCCGTCGAGGTCGGTAGGAAGGTGCAGCTGGTCGGGAGTCAGCGACCGACCGAGCGCGATGAAGGCCGCGCAGGCGCTCTTCCACGTCGCGATGTATCCGGCCAGCAGCTCAGCGTCGCTCATGCCGACACGCTATCGGCGTCCTGGCTTGGCCAGTAGCTGGGCGGCACAGGTGTCGGTGGCCCACGCGATGAACTCCTCGTCCGACCAGCCGTAGCCGCGCAGCGTCAGATAGGTCTGCGGATGGTTGACGGTCATCAGGATGTCGGTGGCCCGGTCCCGGCGCAGCCCATCGCGCAGACCGAAGCGCTCGTCGATAGCCACGACATAGCTGTGCAGACCCTCGCGCCGCAGGTCCTCGGAGCGGTCGAGCACCGCCTTGGGCTCCGGTTCGTGGCTGGCGCCGCGCGCGACCTCGTTGATCGCCGCCGCGCGCGCACAGATCGCGGCGTTGCCCGTGACGAACGCCTTCAGCATCGCCCGGCCCGAGCGAGCTCTGCGGATGTCCTCGTTGAACGACTGCAGCGGCGGCGGCACCTTCTCCGGGCCGAGGACGGCGAACTCGAAGCAGGCGCTGAGCAGCTCGGGCTTGGTGTGGAAGACGAAATAGACGGTCTGCACCGCGACGCCGGCACGCTTCGCGATATCGGCCATCCGCGTTCCCGCGTAGCCCTCCTCCACGAACACCTCGAGGGCGGCACGCACGATCCGCTCCCGGGTCTCCTGGGCCTGCTCCCGACGCGTCTTCTTCTGGGGGGTCTTGACATCGCTCATCTCGAGATCAACACTACTAGAGAAACTCACTAGTGATCGTCACTAGTGAAAAAGAATTCAGGGGTCGTCATGCCAGTTGTCCAAGTTGCCTTCGCGCCGGGGCGCGCGGAGTACGAGAAGGTCCGCGGGATCCTCCACCTCGACCAGGAGCCGGCCAAGGGCTCGCTCCATCACAACGCTGCCGAGCTGCCCAGCGGCGAGGTCCAGATCATCGACGTCTGGGAGTCCCGCGAGGACGCGGAGGCCTTCGGGGCCCGCATCTTCAAGGCGTTCGAGGAGGCCGGCGTGTTGGAGATGGTGCTGGAGCGCGGTGGTCGGCCGGAGATCCACGAGGTCTTCGACCTCATGTAGAGAGCTCGGGGAAGCAGAGAACCCGCCTGGAGGACCAGGCGGGTTCTCTGTTGCAAGGGGTTTCGTGACGCGGCCCGTGGCCGCTCCTCAACCTCCGGATGAGGCGATGCGGACGAGGCCGCTCCTCAACCTCCGGATCAGAACGCGGCTTCGTCGAGCTCCATCACGGCGTTGTCGGTCGCCTCGGCGATCGCGAGCTCGGCGGTCAGCTTCGGCAGCGTCTGGCGGGCGAAGAACTGAGCGGCGACGATCTTGCCCTCGTAGAAGTTCTTGTCCTCGGCGCTCACATCGCCGGCCAGCTTCTCCAGGGCCACCTCGGCACCGCGCAGCAGCAGCCACGAGCAGACCACGTCACCCAGAGCCATCAGCAGACGGGTCGTGTTGAGACCCACCTTGTAGAGGTTCTTGATGTCGCCACCGTTGGACTCGTCGGCGCTCATCAGGGTGTTGATCATGTAGCCGACCAGGCCCTGCGCGTCCTCGAGGCCCTTGGCGAGAAGCTCGCGCTCCACCTTCAGGCGACCGTTGCCGGCCTCGGAGTCGATGAAGGCCTGGATCTGCTCGGCGATGTGGCCCAGCGCGACGGCCTGGTTCTTCACGATCTTGCGGAAGAAGAAGTCCTGGCCCTGGATCGCGGTGGTTCCTTCGTAGAGCGTGTCGATCTTCGCGTCGCGCACGTACTGCTCGATCGGGTACTCCTGGAGGAAGCCCGACCCGCCCAGCGTCTGCAGCGACTCGGTGCCCAGCAGCACCCAGGAGCGCTCCGAGCCGTAGCCCTTGACGATGGGGAGCAGCAGGTCGTTGACGGCCTCGGCGAGCTTGTCGTGCTCACCGGCGTGCTCGGCCAGCATGACCTGGTCCTGCCAGGAAGCGGTGTAGAGCACCAGGGCGCGCATCGCCTCGGCGAACGCCTTCTGTGTCATCAGCGAGCGACGGACGTCCGGGTGGTGCGTGATGGTCACGCGCGGGGCGTCCTTGGCGGGCTGCGTCAGGTCGGCGCCCTGCACACGCTCCTTGGCGTACTCGAGCGCGTTGAGGTAGCCGGTCGAGAGCGTGGCGATGGCCTTGGTGCCGACCATCATGCGGGCGTTCTCGATGACCTGGAACATCTGCGCGATGCCGTCGTGGACCTCGCCCACGAGCCAGCCCTTGGCGGGCTCGCCGCCGCCGACCTGCGGGTCGCCGAAGGTGACCTCACACGTGTTCGAGACCTTGATGCCCATCTTGTGCTCGACGTTGGTCACGTAGGCGCCGTTGCGCTCACCGGTGAGCTCGCCGGTCTCGTGGTCGAAGTGCCACTCGGGAACGATGAACATCGAGAGGCCCTTGGTGCCCGGACCGCCGACGCCCTCGATGCCCTGCGGACGGGCGAGGACCAGGTGGATGACGTTCTCGGTCATGTCGTTGGTGGCCGAGGTGATGAAGCGCTTGACGCCCGTGATGTTCCACGAGCCGTCCTCGTTCAGCGTCGCCTTGGTGCGACCGGCGCCCACGTCCGAGCCCGCGTCGGGCTCGGTCAGGACCATGGTGGCGCCCCAGAGCTTCTCGACCATGATCTCCGCGATCCGCTTGTCGCGGTCGGTGCCGTTGCGGTGCACGACGCCGGCGAAGCTCGGGCCCGCGGCGTACATGTGGATGGCCGGGTTCGAGCCGAGAACGAGCTCGCCGATCGCCCAGTTGAGCGTCGAGGTACCCATGCTGCCGCCGAGCTCCTCGACGATCTGGAGACGCCAGTACTCGGCATCCATCCAGGTCTTGTAGCTCTTCTTGAACGACTCGGGGAGCGGCGCCGCGTTGGTCTTCGGGTCGAAGACCGGGGGGTTGCGGTCGGAGTCCTCGAAGGAGGCCGCGAGGTCCTCGCGGGCCAGGCGGTCCACCTCGGCGAGGATCTCGCGGGCGGTCTCGCCGTCGACGTTCTCGAAGGGGCCGGTGCCCATGACCTCGTCGCGGCCGAGGACCTCGAAGAGGTTGAACTCGATGTCGCGCAGGTTGCTCTTGTAGTGGCTCACAGAATCAGACCTTTTGCTCGGTAGGCCCCGGGCGGGGCACGTTTCCCGGCTCGTTACTCGCCGGTAACTTCATTATGTGCCGTGATGATTGAGCAGGCAACCGATTCGGGAAAATGTGACGAGTGTGACGCTCGGTTACACCCACCCCGGCGCGGTCTCCCGCGTGAACCCCGCTTATGTCACCTTGCATGGGAGACTTCTGGCATGAGGGTCTCCACCAAGAGCGATTACGCGTTGCGCGCCCTCATCGAGATCGCCACCCGCGAGGCGAACGGTGAGGTGAAGGCCGTCAGCGCCGAGGAGCTCGGCCGTGTGCAGGACATCCCGCACGGCTTCCTCCAGGCGATCGTGGCCGATCTGCGGCGCGCGGGCATCGTGGTCAGCCAGCGAGGTCAGGCGGGCGGCTGGCGACTGGCTCGAAAAGCCGCCGACGTGCCGCTGGCCGACGTCATCCGTGCCGTGGACGGCCCGCTGGTCAGCGTCTACGGCCTGCGCCCCGAGGCCGTGCGCTACTCGGGCAACGCCGAGGTCCTGCAGCGCGTCTGGATCGCGGCGCGATCGAGCCTGCGCGATGTGTTCGAGGTCGTGACCGTCGCCGACCTCGCGGACGGCACGCTGCCGCCCGAGGTGATGGCGCGCACCGTGGACGAGGACGCCTGGCAGTCGCACTGATCCCGCGCCGCCGAGGCCGTCGTCAGTGCGCGGGGGCCGGCACCAGCACGGCGCTGGCAGCGGGAGCGAGCGAGACGGCCGGCCGCAGCGCACGGCTGACGATCTGGGGGTCGATGGCGACGCCGCGCAGCGGCACATCGCTGGTCAGGCTCATCCGCGTCGGACGGGCCTCGATCGCCTCGACCAGCCCCACCACGCTGCCGGGGCCCGCGGTGCCGACCGCCGAGCCGCCGACCCCGTAGGTCGCCGATCCGCTGAGGAGGATCAGCGCCAGGTCCGGCACGGTGCCGACCGGCAGGACGGTCCAATGCGAGGGGTAGGAGAACTCGTGGGCCTCGGCCGACAGGTGGGCCAGCTCGGAATCCGTGAGGTGGCCGAAGAGCCCGGTGTCGAGCAGCTGGTTCGCCAGGATCCGCCGCTGGCGTCGGGTTTCCCTGGTCACGAAGTGCCGCGCAGCGATGCCGATGAGGCGCTTGTCGCCCTCGGCGACGTCGTAGTTGTCGTAGTGCATGGAACTCTCCCCGCCTGGAATGGGTTTGCCGTTCGCACCAGAGTCCTCAGATCCACACCCGGTCGAAGCAGGGGCCGACCCTGTATTTTTCGGCCGCGGATCGTCTCCGCCTCATTGTGAGCAGTCCACGGAATGCCCGCACCGCTGCGCGGACGACCAAGCGCCCGCCGTCGCAGCGGGTGAGCAGTGTGCTCGGTCGCTGTCGTGGCGGGACCGGCTCGCTGACCGCCGTCGTCGCGCCTGCGGGCATGGGCAAGTCGACCCTCCTCGCGGAGGCCGCGGGCCTCGCCGAGGACTTCGGCATCCGGCATCTCGCGACCCGGGGAGACGTCTTGGTGCGCTCCGTTCCGTATGCCGGGGTGCGCGAGCTGTTCTCCGGCGTGATCGCGGCCGCGACGGCCGAGGAGCTCGCGGAGATCGGCGCGGGTGCGGCCGCGCTGGCGCTCCCGGTGCTCGACGCGCGGTACGACGGCGCCACGCCCACGGTCGAGAGCCGGGCCGCGACGCTGCACGGCCTGTACTGGTGGACCGCCAACCTCGCCGCGCGCGGACCGCTGCTGCTGACGGTCGACGACGCGCATCTGCTCGACGCGGAGACGCTGGACTGGCTCGCCTACCTGCAGACGCGGGTGGAGGGGATGTCCGTGGCCGTCATGATCGCGAGTCGTCCGACCAATCCGGGGGAGCTCGTCGACACGCTCGTATCATCGACGCCCCCGGAGGCTCTCATCGTTCCGGCGCCGATGACGCTGGAGGAGGTCGACCAGGTCGCCCGGGCGGCGGGAGTCGAGCTGGATGCGGACACCCTGCAGGGCGTGTACGCGGCCACCGGCGGCATGCCGTTCCTGGTGCGTGCGGCGGTCGCGGCCGTCGACGAGACCCACGCCTGGCCGATCGATCTGGACGAAGCCGCCTTGACCCGCAGCATCGTGGAGCGGATCACCGCGACGACACCGCACGCGCTGCAGGTCGCTCAGGCGATCGTCATCCTGGGTCCCGACGCGGCCGAGCACCTCGTCGCTCGCGTCACGGGCCTCCCGATCGGCGATGTGCTCGAGGCCACGGAGGCACTCCAGCGCGCGCGGCTGCTGGCCGTCCCGCCGCCCCTGGTCTTCGTCCACGAGCTGGTCGGCAACGCCATCGATACCTCCATCGGTGCCCGGCTCCGTCAGACGCTGCACGTGGCGGCTGCCGACCTGCTGGCCGCTCAGGGCGCCGGCATCGACCGGGTGGTGGCACACCTGCTCGACACCGAGCCGGCGGACGAGCCACGCCATCGCAGGTGGCTGCAGCAGGCAGTCGACCTCGCGGAGAGGCACGGCGCTCCGCGGACCGCGGCCGAATACCTGCACCGACTCCTCAAGGAGAGCCTGGATCCCGCGGAACGTGCTGCGGCGCTGCACCGGCTCGGCCGATGCGGCGTCGAGATCGGTGCGGCGGACACCACCGCCCACCTGTTCGCCGCGGTCAGCCTCACCGCCGATCCGTGCGGCCGGCTGGCGGTGATGAACGACCTCGCCAAGGCGCTGATCCTCGAAGGCCGGTTGGACGAGGCATTCCGCGCGCTGCTCGAGGTCAGCGACAGTCTGGGCTCCGATTCCGCGGGTGCCCTCGAACTGCGGGCCGAGGCACTCGGGCTGGGCATGCTCAACGTCGTCGGAGACGACGTGCTGCGACCGCTGGCCCGGCACGTGGCCGACCGCCTCCAATGGAACGACCAGCCCGCGGATCGGCGTGCGGCAGCCGCCCTGTCCTTCGAGCGCTTCCGTCGCTGCGCGCCCGCCGAGGAGTGCGCCCGGCTCGCCACCTACGCACTCGGGGGCGCGGCCAGCAACCCGACCGAGTTGGCGCTGTCGCCCGCGTATCTGGTGGCACAGATCGCGCACCTCTACAGCGGTCGGGTCGAGGATGCGCGCGCGCTGGCGCGGGACGGTCAGCGCTGGGCGTCCGAGCGGGGAGCGCCGGCCCTCTACTTCGCCTGCGGCTTCCAAGCGGCGGACGTCGCGGCCTATGAGGGCGACCTGGCGACGATCGAGGCCTTCGGGCGCGATGTCCAGCAGGCCTTCGACGACGGCTTGGCGCCGCTGCTCGCGGCGGCGACGGCCCTGCCGCTGGACGTGTGGGGCATGCTCGAGCGCGGCCGGCGGGACGAGGCGCACGCACTGCTGGCCGGCTACGGCGTTCTCGATCTGCCGTCCGAGACGCTGCTCTTCAGCGGTCAGCTGCTCGTCCGCGGCCTGGTGCACCTGAGCAGCGGCGACGCGGACCTCGCGCTGGCGGACTTCGAGGTCTGTGGGCAGCGCCAGGCCATGACCGGGCACTCGAACGCCGCGGCCGTGCCGTGGCGGCGGGCCGCGGTGGACGCCCTGATCATGCTCGGCCGGTGCGAGGAGGCGCTGGTCCTCGCCGATGAGGACCTGAGCTGTGCGCGACGCTTCGGCGAGGCGCGCGCGGTGGGGTTCGCGCTCAACACCCGCGCTCGGGTGCCGTCCAACCCCTATGCCGAGGCCGACCTCGGGGAGGCGGTGGCCGTCCTGGGCGACACGAGCGCGCGCCTCGAGCAGGCACGAGCGCTGATCGGCTGGGGCGGTGCGCTGCGACGCCGCGGCCAACGTCGCGACGCGCGCGAGCCGTTGCGTCACGGACGTGAGCTCGCCGAGCGATGCGGGGCGGTGCCGCTGGCCGTGGAGGCCGAGCGGGAGCTCCGCGCGACCGGCGCCTATCTGGTGGGGCGTCCGGTCTCCGGGATCTGCTCGCTGACCGCGTCGGAGCGCCGCGTGGTCGAGTGTGCGATGAAGGGCCTCACCAACGCCCAGATCGCGCAGTCGTTGTTCGTCTCGCTCAAGACGGTGGAGATGCATCTGAGCCGGAGCTACCAGAAGCTGGGGATCCGGCGTCGCGACGAGCTGGCTGCTCTCTTCGCGGAGGCGAACCGTTCCCAGCAAAATTAGAACGCGTTACAGTTTTTCCATGATCTCGTCCGACGCCATCATCTGGAACGCCCCCAACGACCCCCACCCCGCCCGGGAGGCGTCCCAGCGCTCGTACTCCGCGGTGGCGAAGGGTGACTTGGCCGAGTGGCTCACCGTCTACGCCGAGGACGCCGTGCTCGAGGATCCCGTCGGTCCCTCGATGTTCGATCCGGAGGGCCAGGGGCACCACGGGCACGTCGGCATCAGCGCCTTCTGGGAGCTGGCGATCGCGCCGATCGACACGTTCCGCTTCGAGATCAACGACTCGTTCGCCAACCCGGGGTCCAACACCTGCGCGAACATCGGCCGCATCACCACCTCGTTCGCCGACGGCTCCTCGACCACGACCGACCTGATCATGGTCTACGTCGTCGACGGCGACGGCCGGGTGAGCTCGATGAAGGCGTTCTGGGAGCCCGAGCGCACGATGGCGTCCTTCCGGCCCGCCTAGCCGGAGGTTGAGGAGGGGTTGAGGAGCCCGGAGGGCGTCTCGAACCCCGTCACGAAACCTAGCGCCGGCTGCTGATCTCGCCGATCTCGCGCTGGGACCACTCGACCAGCGGCCGGACCGCGCGCCAGTCCTTACGGACCTGAGTCAGCAGCGCGGGCGTGTGGATCAGCGCCTCGAAGCCGTACTCCTTACGGACCCGGATCGACTTGTGCCGGAGGAGCTCGATGCGCGGGTGGTCCGCGTCGTACCCGCGCGGGGTCGTCTTGAGCCGCTCGCCGTCGACGGAGAAGCCCCTGCGCTGCAGCGCCTTGAGGATCGTGGCCAGCTCGGTGCCCCGGCGCTCGTCGTCGATGGCCGCCCGTACCCGTGCGAGCGCCGGTCCCGAGGCGTTGTAGAAGCCGCCGCCGACCATCACGCCCGGAGCGCCGATCTGCACGTACCAGCCCGTCGCCTCGGCAACCGCGACGTACGCGCCCTGATGTGTCTTGTAGGGCGTCTTGTCCCCGGCGAACCGGACGTCGCGATACGGCCGGAAGATCTTCGCCTTGCCGAACTCGTCCGCGAGGGCGTCGGTGAGTGCGACCATCGGAGCCTTCACCGCATCCAGATACGTCTGCTTGTTCGCCTCCCAGAAGGACTTGGTGTTGTCCATCTCGAGGTCGTCGTAGAAGTCGAGCGCGGCGGTGGGGAAACCCTGGAACTCAGGCACGGTCCGAGCCTAGTCACGCGCGATCTGGGAGCGGATGACGAGATTCGAACTCGCGACATTCAGCTTGGGAAGCTGACGCTCTACCAACTGAGCTACATCCGCATGCGCCGGGCCAGGCCGGCAGCAGGCCCGATGCTAGCCCACGCCGAGGCGAACCTCGAAGCCTGTGAACGCGTCTTAGGAACGACTGGCAGACTTCTCCGCGTTGCCGGTGCACCCTCCGGGGTGTCCTACCTCAAGCGAAATGAGCGTCTTGTGAACTTGCGTCCGATGGTGCGGGCCACTGCCCCGATCGCGGTGGCCGCTTCCCTCACCGTTCTCCTGGCTGCCTGCGGCAGCTCAGCCAAGACTCCGACGGCGTCCAAGACGAGCGCGTCGCCCAGCGCGTCCGCGAGCGCATGCACCGCCAAGCCCGGTGCGGCCAGCACTGCGGTCACGGCCTCAGGCGCCTACGGCAAGACCCCGACCATCGCGGTCAAGGGAGCGATCACGTCGACCGGCGTCGAGCGCAGCGTCGTCATCAAGGGCACCGGCGCCGCCGCGAACGCGGGCGACACCGTGAACGCCCACTTCGCCCTCTTCAACGCCAGCGGCAAGAAGCTGGCCGACGAGGACGCCCAGGTCCCGCTCAGCAACAAGACGCGACCGGTCTTCCTCGCGGCTCTCTCCTGCACCACCTACGGCTCGCGCACTGTGACCACCGCGCCGGCCGCGCAGGTCTACGGCACGACGCTGCCCACGGGCATCAAGGCGACGGACACGCTCGTGCTCGTCACCGACATCAAGAGCAAGTACGAGCGCCCCGCTCCCGCGGCGTGGACCAAGCAGGTCCCGACGGTCACGTTCAACGCCAAGGGCGTCCCCACGGTCAAGCTCAACGGCAAGCCGATCAAGACCTGGTCGTCCAAGATCCTGAAGCAGGGCACGGGTGCCGTTGTCCAGGCCGGCGCCCAGGTGACGCTGAACTATCAGGGCATCAACTGGGACACCGGCAAGATGTTCCAGCAGACGTTCGGCTCGCAGCCCTACACCGGCGCCAGCGACGGTTTCATCCCCGGCTTCAGTGGGGCGATCATCGGCCAGAAGGTCGGCACCGAGCTGATCGTGACCATTCCGCCGGCGGATGGCTACGGCGCCACGAAGTCGGCCGGCAACCCGCTGGCCGGCCACACGCTCGTGTTCGTCGTGCAGCTCCTGAGCACCAGCGCCTCCTGAGGCGCTGACTCAGGAGGTCTCGGCGAGCGCGATGTAGGTCGCGTACTTCGGGTCCATGTTGTCGCCCGAGGACCGACCGTGCAGGCGGCGGTTCACCCAGGGAACGGCGTCCTTGCGCAGCCACATCAGGTTGGCGGCCCGGCGCTCGGCCGCGGTGATCAACGGTCGCGGGTCGGGCTTCAGCTCGGTCAGCGGGTGCGGGATCCCCAGCGTCTCGAGCACCTTGATCGCGACGTACTGGTGTCCGACGTCGTTGAGGTGGATCCGGTCGTCGGCCCACATCGTCTCCGGATGTTCCGGGCGCATGCGCCACGAGTCGAGGATGATCGCGTCGGTCTCCTCGGCGAGCTCGCGGACGTGCTCGTTGTAGATCGCGAGTCGGCCGCGGAGCGGGCCGAAGAACCCCTTGGTGCCCGGGTCGAACGCCGTGAAGAGTGCCACCGTGATGCCGGCGTTCCGCAGCCGCCAGACGCCGGTCCGGTAGTCGCGGATGATGGCGTCGATGTCGACCCGCGGCCGGAGGATGTCGTTGACGCCCGCATAGATCGTGACCAGATCGGGCTCCAGCGCGATCGCGGGCTCGATCTGCTCGTCCAGGATCTGGGCCATCTTGCGTCCGCGGATCGCCAGGTTGGCGTAGCCGAAGGGCTCGCCGTGGGCGGCGGCATCGGCCGCCATCGCCTCGGCCACACGGTCGGCCCATCCGCGCACCTGGTTGGGGCGCGCGAGGTCGACATCGCCGACGCCCTCGGTGAACGAGTCGCCGAGCGCCACGTAGCGGTGGAATCGAGAATTCACACCGGTAGGTTACGACCATGTTCCTCACTGCGTTCGTCAACGTGCTGTCGCCCACTCGGTCTCAAGCAAGCTCCGCTTGCTCGGACGCTCGATAGGCTCCGCACGTGCTTTTGAGCGACCGCGACATCCTGGCCGAGATCGATGCGCAGCGGATCGTCCTCGACCCGTGGGACCCCGCGATGCTGCAACCCTCGAGCATCGACGTCCGGCTGGACCGCTTCTTCCGGGTCTTCGAGAACCACCGGTATCCCCACATCGACCCGGCCGCAGACCAGTCCGACCTGACCCGCGTGGTGGAGCCGGACGGCGACGAGCCGTTCATCCTGCACCCGGGGGAGTTCGTGCTCGGCTCGACGTACGAGGTCGTCACGCTGCCCGACGACATCGCCGCCCGCGTCGAGGGCAAGTCGTCGCTCGGCCGGCTCGGACTGCTGACGCATGCGACGGCAGGCTTCGTCGACCCGGGCTTCTCGGGCCACGTCACCCTCGAGCTGGCCAACGTCGCCACGCTGCCGATCAAGCTCTACCCGGGCATGAAGATCGGGCAGTTCTGCTTCTTCCGGCTGAGCTCGCCGTCAGAACATCCGTACGGCTCGGCGAAGTACGGCTCGCGCTACCAAGGACAACGCGGCCCGACGCCGTCGCGCTCCTTCCAGAACTTCCACCGCACCTCCATCTGATGGCCCCGCTCGAGGGCGTGACCGTCGCCGTGCTCGGCGGCACCGGTCCGCAGGGCCGTGGCCTGGTACGACGCTGGGCCGCCGCCGGCGTACCCGTGGTCATCGGGAGCCGTTCGGTGGAGCGGGCCGAGGAGACCGCGCAGTCGCTCGCGTCGGTCACCAGGGGTGAGGTCCGAGGCCTGGCCAACGAGGACGCCGCCGCGGCCGGGGACGTGGTCGTGGTCGCGGTGCCGTACGACGGCCACGCCGACCTGCTGCGGCCACTGGCATCGCCGCTGGCCGGGTAGGTCGTCGTCGACTGCGTGAACCCGCTCGGCTTCGACAAACAGGGCGACTTCGTCCTCTACGTCGCTTCTGGCTCGTCCGCCCAGGAGGCCGCCGCG